>JAECRW010000296.1 GCA_016294985.1 Candidatus Sifarchaeum marinoarchaea
TTCAACGGCGGTAACTAAATTGTTAACGCCTAGATCAAGTGCAAGATAGCGGTCTTTATCCAAGTTTGGATTGACTACTGCTTTTTCGTGATACACGATTTCAATTTCAAAATATTTTCGTCGCGGCAAAATTCTAACTTGCTGATAAGAAGAGAAGTCTTTGGGAGGGTAGTGTGGGATGGCAATACGGAGAGGCTCTTTAAACTGCGGGTAGATGTCTTTAAAGCTGCGTGACATGGTTATGACTAGCTCTTTATTATTGTTTATGGAGGAATTCTGGTTGGTAAAAATCAGCATGAAATAGCCGTCTTTATCCTTATACTTTGGAATCCTCGGTCGACCGTGATATTTTTCTGGGTGTTGTTTCCAATCTTTGATCGCCTTAAAAAAGGACACCCAGTTCTTGTCTACGACTTTAAGAACCTGTTGTGAGGTTTGTGCTTTTAATAACTTGTAGTTGCCAGATGACCCTTTTAACAGCATATTTAATTGGTAATAGCGAGTCCAGCTACCATTGGCGAAAAATGCTTGTCTGACAATGTAATTAGCTTCGTTATAGAGGTTTTTGGAGCTATGAGTCAGCATATCCAGTTGTTCAGATCGTGGATAGCGAAACTTGTAGACTAATCTCATGTTCAAACGTCGCGATCTTCTTTTGTATTGAATGGTTTTCTTCTTAGTGAGTACATTGACGAATAGTAGTGATCATAGATAGATAGCAGCGCTCAGCTATTTAAGCATGGGGAGACCTGTGTAAAAGTGAAACACACTACCGCAAGTCATCCCTCCAACGAGTTTGAGGGGATCTTCTTGCGAATTGGTTATATATAACACCCTCCCTCTATTACATGCACTAGCTATCACTTATATTATTAAACATCACTATTTTATACCAATTTTACTTGTATTCGTGACCATATGCAAA
>JAECRW010000142.1 GCA_016294985.1 Candidatus Sifarchaeum marinoarchaea
AACTGCTTTCAATTTTATTACCTTTTTGTATTGAACGAGGAATTATCATTGAAGAAGTTGATGAGGCACGAACAAGTACTTTAAGATTACCAGCACAGCTTTCTATCAAAGAAAAGTCAAAAGATGTTCTTGCAGCTATCCATATAGCTATGAGAGAGGGTATCCCGCTTCAGGAGTATGAAAGCGAAATTAAGGAAGGCGAAATTAAACAGCTACAAGAAAAAAGCAGACAACTAACCAACGGAAAAATCACAATCAGCAGATATCTTGCTTTGCAGGTTGCAAAGGGAGAAATAAGCTTAGAAGATGCTTTACGTCTACAGCAGAGCAATAATTGTACCCAATGATGTATTGCATGTGGACAGTTTACTTAGACTTATTGACCGTCTGAATGTGTTACAAAAATCCTATTATGAAATGTATAGCGGAAATGGTAGAAGAAAATTGTCTATTCACAAATTAAAACGTGGAAAAACTCTTGTTGTCGAAGGTCCTGCAAGAATTGTCATAGAAGATGGGGAATTAGCGTTAATTGGGGCTCCAATAAGACAAGGAGAGGACATTATCGTCAAAAAATCAAGACACATTGCTGTAGACGCTGTAACCGATTCAACGCTAAGAATTTCTCTCGGTGCTGGTGCTAATGTGGATCTTCTAAACACATCAACAATTCCTCTTGAATGGAAAAAATTTGCCGAAGATCTAAAAAATCATACTTTACCATTTCGGTCTTTGTTTTTTGGAGACGTAGACACTGGGAAAACTACTTTCGTCACATATCTTGGAAATCTTTTTTGTCAATGGGGTATAAAAACTGGAATTCTTAGTACAGATCTCGGTCAGGGCTTTCCAGGACTCATTAGTTTATATCAGGTTCTTAGTCCGATTATTGACATGACAGAACTACCACTTACAGATGCATTCTTTGTTGGTTCGACAACTCCAAATTGTTATGAACATCGTGTTATGGTTGGAACTGAAAAACTGCTTGAAAAGGCAAAATTATTGAAAATTGAGGCTCTATTTATTGATACTACAGGCTGGGTATATGGCTATAAAGCAAGAGAATTAAAAAAATCTCTTATACAACTTATTCAGCCAGAGATAGTAGTTACGGTCGAGAGAGAACGCGAATTAGAACATCTCATAAGACCTTTCTTGAATTTGAAAAAAATTTATCGCATGCCTGCATCGCCGAAAGTACGTTACAGAGATCGGACAGATAGAAAATTCCTAAGAGAGTCTATGCTTGCAAAAAAATTTCTGGAGACAGACTCAAATACTATTACTTTTCATTTTAAAGAAATTGGGTTCGTCAACTCGTTCTTAAATACGGGTGAGATAGTATCTGAAGCGTTAGGCGAAAGAATTAGTGGAATTATTGGATATTTTCCCAGATATATTGAATTATGCCAAGATGTACTTCTTATTGTTGAAGATCTAGAGAAACCACTCTCTGATAATGTAATTGGAAAACTTCAAGAAGAATTTCCACGTTTGACTATTCGAATTATTGATACAAAAACTATTGAAAATGTACTTGTTGGCATACTAGATGCTCACGATACATTTCTTGGTTATGGTATTATTTCAAATGTCGATTATAATAAACAACTTATATGCATCTACACGCCAGTGACGAAGGAAAAGATTGCGTCAATCCAGTTTGGTTCTCTTAAAGTCACCCAAAGTGGTCAGGAGATCTGCTGGATTCATCCCTGGTCATTTTAATGATCAATTCATTCTTTCCCGCAGACTATAAAAATGTGTTTTTAATATGTTTGATAGGTGACTCCTTGAACGAGATACTTCTATGGATTCGAATTATTGGTGCACTTGGTCCACTTATTTTCGCCTCAATCTCCGATTTTCGTACTCGTATGGTAGAGCACGAATTGATATGGCTGATTATGATTATTATTGGAAGTATTACTGCAATTCTGGAAATTATATTGCTTCAGGATCTACGTATTCTGTTGGACTTGGCAATTAATGTAGGGCTGTCGTTTATCATCGCCTTTCTTTTATTTTATGCTGGACTTTTTGGAGGTGCTGATGGAAAAGCACTTATAAGTCTTTCATTTCTTTTCCCACGCCCTCCTTCAATATTTCTTTGGTGGGGGTTCAGACCGTTACTTCCATTCTTCTTTCTGACGATATTAAGTAATGCGTTACTTCTCACTGTGTTAATACCTCTAGCATTTGTGTTAAAGAATCTTTCCGATTATATAGCAAATAAAAAACTGTTTAGTCATTTTCAAAACGAACCCCTTTGGAAGAAAGTGCTGACATTGTTTATAGGTATTCGTATGGATTATCCACCGCCTCCACATTTCTATCCATTGGTAGATCTTGTAGAGGTGAATGGAGTTCTTACACCGCGATTAAATCTCTTTAAAAGGATTTCTACTGAAAATGAAGAGAACGATGATACGAGTCTACAAACGATAGAAGTGATAAAAGAATTTTTATACCAGTACGAAGAAAACAAAATAATGAGGTTATGGGTAAGCCCTGGCATACCTTTCATTATTCCAATAACTCTTGGTCTACTTACAGCACTGATAGTTGGTGATTTACTACTCTTAATCCTAAATCTGTTAATCTCTTGACGGCTAATTTAAACATCTATGCCTCCTCTTAAACTATAATGGACGTGAATATTATGGGGAGAGATCCAGTTGTAGAAGAAAAAGATATAGACAAAACAAAGGATAAAGATCTCTCCATTGATTTTTCTCTTCCTGAAGACATGGAATTCAAAGACGTGGAAGCTGAATTTTCTGTGCCCTCTTCTGAGGTTGGACCAGTCACAATGGAAGCGATACCTCAACTTGAAGAGACTTACCCTCTCATTCCACCATTTGCATACACACTTATACAAACTGACCCAGAGACAAATCAAACGAAATATATGGTTGTAGAAGTTCCATTATCTGAAGAAGAGACTGTAACCTTCAACATGATAAAGGAAATCCTTACCGAAGAACTCGAACTTGATTTTACCTTGCTTAGGGATAAAGAAAAGACAGATGAATATCTCAAGCAAACAATTATGCGAATTATACGAGATTACGCGATTAAACTTGATGAACGAAGTCTTGATAAGATTGTTTATTACATCACAAGGGATTATGTTGGATTTGGTACACTAGAACCACTTCTTCGCGATCATATGATCGAGGACATATCCTGCGACGGTGTCGGAGTTCCCATATATGTATGGCATCGAAAATATGATTCAATTCCTACAAACATTCTGTATGAAGACGACAAAGGTTTAGATAGCGTTGTTATAAAAATGGCGCAACGTGCTGGCCGCCATATTTCAATCGCAAGTCCACTTTTAGATGCATCTCTCCCTGATGGGTCAAGAGTTCAATTGACACTTGGAAGAGAAGTTACACAGAAAGGGTCTACTTTTACCATAAGAAAATTTAGAGCTGATCCTCTAACAATTACTGATCTAATTATGTTCAATACATTGAGTGTAGAAATGGCAGCATATCTTTGGTTCTGTATTGAAAATAGACACTCGGCACTTATCGCGGGAGGTATTGCCTCAGGCAAAACTACCCTACTAAATTCACTTTCTATGTTTGTTTTACCCGATATGAAAATTGTGTCAATTGAAGACACTGCCGAATTGAATATTCCACATGAAAATTGGATTCCTTCCGTAGCACGAACTGGCTTTGGAATTGAAAAAGCAGGACGAAAACGTGGTCAAATCACGTTATTCGACTTATTAAAGGCGGCACTTCGACAAAGGCCCGACTACATCCTTGTAGGAGAAATTAGAGGGCAAGAGGCCTATAGCCTATTTCAAGCTATGGCAACAGGACATCTTGGAATGTCAACAATTCATGGTGATTCGGTTACTTCAGTTATGCATCGTTTAACTTCTGAACCGATGAATATTCCACGTGCATTGCTTGCATCTTTAGATATTGTCACTGTTCAAAGAAAAATTCGTTATGGCGGGAAATCCATTCGCAGGACTGTTATACTCCAAGAAATGATCGGATTGGATCCCGTAACTAGAGAACTCTTGACAAATCGTGCTTTTACATGGAATACGCAGGATGATTCTCATCAATATCTGGGCAGAAGTGTCATCCTTGAAAAAATTATGGATGCCACAGGTATGTCTGACAGGGATGTTTGGGATGAAATTGAGAAACGTAAGATCGTGCTTCGCTGGATGGTAAAAAACCGAATTAGATATTATGAAGATGTGGCAAACGTACTTCGTGAATATGTTGCAGCTCCTGAAGAAACCTATGAAAAAGCTAGGAAAGGTCTAACGTAGGAGACGTTTAATATGAGCAAACAAATAAAAAAGATTGCCTACCTTCAATTT
>JAECRW010000143.1 GCA_016294985.1 Candidatus Sifarchaeum marinoarchaea
CTTTTAGATGCACATCTAATTCAACGTTTGCCAAATCTCAAGGATATGAGACAGAATATATATCGCACAACAAACTAAATTTACTCTTTTTTCTACTCTTTAAATTCTGTTTAAACATGTTATCAGCTAATTGTCGATTATTTTTGAAATTGACCTTTTAAAAAAAAATCTACTTTCGTTTTTTAAGAGTACACAATTTTGTGGGCGGAGAAATTATGGAGGAAATGATTTGCCGATAAACTTTAGTTTAAATACTACAAAAATCTAATTATTAGATTAGTAATGATAGAAGATTATAGTTTCTGGGGGGCTACAATCCCATAAATGTCTCTCAAACGAGCTATAATCGTATGGAGGTAAAAAATATGGCAGACGAAATGGTCAAGATGTTGGCAGATGCGCCTGAAGAACAGCGAAAAATGATGCTAACAGAACGTTTGAAGATGATAGGCGGACAGCCGGAGGATCAGCGAGTCCAATCAATAAAAGAAATTTTGTTAGCTCTTACGAAACTTGCTAAGGATAAAGCTAACGCCTTCCTTGCTACGCTAGTAAATGTCCTTTCGGAATTAGCACCGGAAATAAGAAAGGCTATAATGGTTGGTAGAGTTAAGGCCGGCGCACTCATTCCTGAAGACGCAAATAAGTCGATTTTCATGGGTATGGTGAAGGGAACTTTGACGTGGGCTGATGAAAAGCGTCAAATGTTTGTAGGTGGTCTCGCAAAGGTATTTGAAGAATTGGGCAAACCAAAACCTGACTTCAAAGCAATGATGGAAAAAGCAAAATAAATGTAAAAACAAATCTGGAAAGAAGGTTGGCTATAAGCAAAAAAAATAATTCGATTACAACAAAATAGCCTTCCTTCTATCTTAATATCTTTTTTCTTTGTTGTTGAATGGTTCTTGAAGTTTTGATTAAATTCTTGATTTTGATCATAATGTATCTGAAAATAGCATAGAGAAAGAATTTGCCGATAAAACCATCTATAAATAGGCTTTTTCTAAAATATATAAAATTTAGTAAAGATAGTTGATTATAGTCTCTTTTGGGAGGCTATATCCCCGAAAACAAGTTGAAGATTCAATTAGAAGGAATGTTAAATGAGTAAAATGGAAAAAATGATCGAAAAATACGATTTCTTCCTTCTACTGGGGCTCGCTTTAGTGTTAATAGGTCTCATTGTCGGTGTATACCGAACAGCCAATCAGGCAATACTATCTCAATTAATATTTGCGGGAGATACAACTTCAGCATCTTATAGGACTGCTTTAACTACAGAAGCTATGACGTTGAGATTCTTGGAGATTGTTCCTCTTTATGGGCTAGGCTTTCTTAAATTAGGCATCGGCTTTGCGATTGCAACCATTGTCCTGAATCTGAGAGCTACTGGACAAAGCGCACGAGCAGATTTTAAAAAAGCTGGCATGAAATTACCTGAATTCACTCCTCCCTTCTATGGAAGAAACTTTGTCCGTTTTCTTGTCATAGGAATACTTGTTGAGACAGTTGCTGTCATTATTATGCTCGGATGGATGGTTACAGGTTTGCAACTCATAGATCTGCAGTTTGCGGGTCAAACTCACACAGCAACGTATCTACAGACTGCAATACTCGATAAAACCTTTGGAGAATTAGCAGAACCCCTAGAAGGTTTAGGTGTTGCGCTTCTGATAGGCGGAATTGCTTTTGGATTAGCAACCATAATAACAAATCTTCGAATGCAGGCAACAGTTATGCCAAAGAAACTCACGGCCTTAGCGGAAGGTAAAGACATTGAAATGAAAATGCCCGGATTATTGGTCCCTAAGACTTTGGTGTGGACAACAGTCTTAGGTGCGATAATAGTAACTTCCGGGTTAATCCCCTTATCTATAATTCGAGTAGTGAACGCAGTGACACTTGAAAATCTGAAATTCGCTGGCGATACCTCGTCAACAGCATATCAAAGTGCATTGGTAACAGAAACAATAATCGGTCTTGCATGGGAGACTTGGATGTTCGTTGGAATTGCTACGATGCTTTGTTCAATAGCCTTCTGGTTGCTGACCATCATAAAGTGGTTAAGAACACAAAGAACCAATCTAGGAGAAACAGTAACCAATGTTACTGGTCACAAAGTTGAACCCATAGAGCCACAACTAAGACTCGCTAAGTTGGTTCCATTCTTCGCGATTGCAGGGCTTTTATGGATGATAGCATTCTTCGGACTTAACATCTGGAGAGTTGTCGTCGCATTAGACGTATTGTCAGCACAATTTGCTGGTAATCCAGTGCCAGAGCAAAGTTTTATCCTTCGTGCAACCTTAGGACAATTGGTAAGACCAGGTAAAGCCAACGGCTTAGGGCTAATATTTATAGGAATAGGGCTTGCTCTTTTGACAATAGTGATAAATCTCAGATTAACCGCTTTCATGTTGCCAGGATCGTTTATGCGTATCGCATCAGGAATAAAAGGCGACAAAACAGATCCTCCGATGGCAATGGCAATGGATCCTATGTCTCTTGCGCCTAAAAAATTATTTTATGGAATTTTACTTGGCGCGATCATTATTGCAATCGGGACAATATTGGCTTTGGTAAGGATGGCAAACACTGAAATTGCCTTAAGACAATTACTAGCAGGAATACCTGACCTAGCGACCTACCAGACGGCATTACAAACGCAATTGATGTTGGAACACTTCATAGGACCTTGGGCCGCAACAGGAACTGGTACAATATTCTTTTTCATAGGTAAATTTTTCGGCAGTATTGTGACCTTTGTAAAAGGTCGGCGTCAACTAATATCAGAAGGAGTACAAACTTGTACGTACTACGCGGCAGAAAAGAAAACAGCAGGAACTTCAAGCGCCTCAGGCTAAAAGAAGGAAAAGGTAGCAAATACTCTTCTTTTTTTTATTTTTTAAATAATTCAAGAGCAAGAGCTGCATAGCCTTTTGCAGATTTTACTAGCTGATCTATCGTTAAATGTTCATTTGGTGTATGAGCCTGTTCTTCTTCTCCCGGCCCGAACCCTATAGTTGGAATGTTTGCTATGCCCGCTGTATAGACTCCATCAGTTGAAAACAGCCATTTTATAACATCAACTTGCTGACCAACTGCTTTTTCAAGAACAGTTTTTGTTGTTTGAATTAAAGGTATGGAAGGCTCAAAATACCAGGTGGGGAAGAATTTGTGATTGATGAGAGTTTTGTTCGTAAAAAACTTTACAGGTTCATCAATAATTCTAACAGAAACTTCAAAATCAGATATTTGTTCTTTTACAGTATTTAGGACATCATGCATCTCGTTAATTAGCACTTCTTCTGTTTCACCAGGGATAATACGGCGATCGACAACAATTCGACATTTATCAGGTACTACATTTCCCCCAGGCGAACTAGAGATGTCAATTATGGTTACTGATCCTTTGCCCAATAAAGGATGCGATTTGAGTGTTAGCGTATCATTTAGCTTTTTTATTTCGTTTATAATCAAAGTCATAGGATAAATCGCATTTTTTCCAAGTTCAGGCATGCTACCATGACTCGTCTTACCTTTTGTAATCAACTCAATTTCTGCTCTGCCACGTTGTCCTACCGATAGATTCAGATTCGAGGGTTCTCCGAGAACAACACAATCAGGATTTATCCCAATATTTTCTATGATATGTTTCACTGCTAGTCCTTCATGTAATTCTTCAAAAACAACAGCAGCCATACATAAATCAGTTGGTGGGGTGATTCCGTATCTTTGCACCATTCCCATCGCGAATATTTGGCTTGCAAGTGCTCCTTTCATATCAACTACACCACGCCCATAAATCGCATTATCTTTTAATATGGCTCCAAAAGGTTCAAAATCCCAAACTTCACGCCTTCCAACGTCAACATGATCCATATGGGCATCAAATAAAAGTAGATGGTCATTTCCTACATTTCCCTCAATGAATCCAATGACACTTCCAAGCTCATCTGTCATCACATTATCAAACTCGAACTCATGCATCCATTTGGCGATTACTTTAGCAACTGCTTCTTCTTTGCCGCTATAACTTGGGATTTTAACAATTTCGCGACAGAATTCGATAAGTTCAGCTGCATTTTCTTCAACTGCATCCAGAATTGTTTTTAAATCATTTTCCAAATGATCACAGCCCAAGCATTTTTCAAAATAGAACTGATAATTTTCTTACATAACTCACTATATCAAATTGATTGACTTTGAATCAAAGCTGCCTAATTCTAAATAAAAAGAAAGGCTACAATCTATCTTATTTTAATATATTTCAGAATTTTCGTACCGATATACTCAAATTGTCTCGATATACATTATATTGGAAGAGCCAGCTTCAATTCCATATAAAATAAGGTC
>JAECRW010000297.1 GCA_016294985.1 Candidatus Sifarchaeum marinoarchaea
AGAGGTAAAACCTATACGAGTATTGGAAATTGGAGCGCTCATTGGCTATTCGACCATCTTAATGGGCAAAGAACTAGATAGCGATGCCCACATAATCACAATTGAAATAGACGAAGGTGAGGCAAAAATAGCAGAAGATAATATAACAACGGCTAGAATCAAGCCCAGAATAGAGGTAATAGTCGGAGATGCGCTCAAAATTCTTCCAAAACTTGAGGGTGAATTTGATTTTGTTTTCATTGATGCAGCCAAAAGAGAATACATAAAATATCTTAAACTAATTGAAGACAAACTTCATAAAGGAAGCGTACTAGTTGCTGACAATGCGGGCAGCTTTGCAGAATCGATGAAAGAGTATTTGAATTATGTCCGTTCTTCTAAAAAATATACAAGCAAATTTGTGCCGGTAGGTAACGATGGTCTTGAAATTACCACTAAAGTTTAGGAGTTATATTTTAGAAAATTATAATTGAAAATAACGCGAGATCTCGTTACCATTGATTTTTTAACATCTCTTCAATTTTTTTCATAGATTCTGCGATAAATGCTTTGTCTTCTCCGTATTGCAGTTTTGAGTATAGATCACGCGTATAAACTTCAGCCTCGTAGAACTTTCCATGATCTTTATGATACGCTGCAGCAATAAGAGCTCTTGAAAGCAAAAATGCAGGATGTGAAGTAATTTGCTCTTTCATATAGGCGTCCAATGTGTCTAAGAAGTTCTTTAATGATTGAATCGCGCGATGAATTTCGCTAGCAAGAATCCATGCCAAACTTGCACAGCAAATATCTATTGCAGCCTCTGAATAAAGTTCTGAGTCACGCATTTTTAGGGCCATTGACTCATATTCCTTGGCGCGGTCAGGATAATTATTGGTTTTTATTATCATTTTTTCTGATTGTGGTGGCG
>JAECRW010000022.1 GCA_016294985.1 Candidatus Sifarchaeum marinoarchaea
TTAAATGAGCTCATCACGAAGGGTGTTTTCCATCGATACAAAATACTTTCAGATAAGAAAGGTTGCAAGGTCGCACAAGCTGAAGAAACGATGATCGTTACAAAAGATGGACCAGAAATCACTACGACAATTAGATCTGATTTGTGATTCAAATCAAAAAACAACTTAAAATCTGATAAACATTCTTTTATAGTCATTTACTGCCTGTACGTTCCATCGCGTCTTACTAATGCTTCATATTCAACTTATTTTAGTAATTAACATCCATAAACTTTAAGGAAATTAAATCAATAACCATTAGAGGTTTAAATTAATGCCTTTAGAATGGGTTATCTTTGTTTTATTGATGTTTCTTAGCTTTTTATTTTATCCTCTCGTTAATTTCAAGTACCAAAGTGCGTCAATGCCAGAAAAAGTATTCATCTCCGCAATTTTATCCTTTTCTATTCTAAGTTACTTAAGCTGGCTTCTAGCAATATGGTTTTCTTTGCATATAGGCATCATTTTGCTAGTCCTGTGTGTGATAGGAGCACCTAATCTTTATCTATATCTAAGACATCCGATCATCACAGGAAATTGGAAGCAACAATTTCTTGCAAAAAAAGATGAGGTATTAATCACAAGTCTTCTTTTTTCCATTTCTTTTGTACTGGTATTACTTCCCAGAATTTTTAATCCCCCTATGGGTTTAGCAGGAGATGCTTGGTGGCATGGAGCTGTAGTTGGACAAATTGTTGAAACACGCTCTATTCCTCCGCCAAATCCATGGTATTCAGGCAGTCAAGTTTCTTACCCTTATTTTTTTCATTTGTTTACAGCTGTATTTTGCATACTACTTCAACAAGAGGTAGGAATCGTATTTAATGTGGAAATTCCTTTTTTCGCAGGGCTTACTGCTCTTGGAGGCTATTCTCTTGCATATAGATTCACTAAAAGCCAAAAAATTGGATTACTCTCTACTTTATTTTTGTTCTGTGGAAATCTCTCAGGAGTCTATGTCTTAATTTATGTTTTACAGGGCAATCCAATCCCTCAATCTCATCATGTCTATACCTTGACTCAAATCTATCTATGGGATCACTGGCATCGCACAGGCACTTTTGCTGCGTCTTTTGTCTCATATTTTTTCAGTACGGAGCCTATTACATTTTCTTGGCCATTCTTCATTTTTACGATCTACTTATTAGTTCTCTCAGTTCAATATGAAAGAAATTGGTTTATTACGATTTTACTTGGCATTATGATGGGAATTATTCTCCTTATGTATCCTTTCGAATATTTGACCTTACTTGGAACAGTTCTTTTGTTTATTCTAATTCTAGTAATTGTCTGGAAAAAGAAAGCATTAACTCAAGCGTATAGACTTCTGTTATCAATTGGGTTGAGTGCGATAGTCTATTTTCCTTACTTATTTCTAAACTACGGCAGGGTACGAGGTTTTAATTGGTGGGTGTATGCTAAATTACCAAGACTTGGTTTATGGGTCTACTTTGCCTATTTTGGGATTTTCTTGTTTCTAGGGACAATCGGTGCCTACACGTCCCTCCGATCAAAAAACCTTAAACCTAGAGCCCAAAGTTTACTTCTACTTTCAATGATTGCTTTTTCTTTATTTTTTGCTAATATTTGGTATTTGCATACGTGGCCAAATACGTATAACCAAATTACAGTCCAAACTTGGATACCCTTTTCTGTCTTTGCTGGAATCGGATTTAAGAGAGTTTTTCAATACACCCTTCCTCGTTTTAGAGGTATGACAATAAAGGAATTCATGCTTTCAAAAAACTCGCTCTTAGGAATTTGTTTAATCATTGTTTTGGCATCAATTACTCTTCACACACTAACACCCTTCTTTCATATAACTAGACACGTAGCAGCACCCTTTGAAGGAGATAAAAATGGGCTTGATGCCCTCGTTGAATTTAAGAGAGATCATCCTGAAGAGTACGAAGCCCTAATGTGGATTCGAGAAAATATCCCAGGTAACCCTATCTTTCTTGAAAAATATGCACACGCATATAAATGGTATCCGCGAGTAGCTACAGTGGCCCATAAACGAGTCGTTTTGGGATGGACAAGCCATATGAGACAATACTTGTACTTTGTTGAAGAACGCGCCGCGGACATTGATTTGATTTACACTACAAGTGATCTAGAGCAATGCCTTGAGTTACTAAAAGCGTATAATGTTGATTATGTGTATATTGGCTCCATAGAGAAAGAATCATATCCTAATGGGCTTGTAAAGTTCAGTAAGACACCCTTTGAACAAGTGTATGAAAATGATGTGGTGCAAATCATTAAAGTTCCTAATTAATTGAATTAGGACATTATAATTTTTAAAATGAAGAACATCCACTCAAGAGAGACGATCTATGTTTGAAAAAATTAGTATTAAAGATATAAGATTCTTCCAAAAACTTAGGGATGTAAGATTACGTCTTTTTCTTAGTGTATTAATTGTCTATGCGTACTTTATCAATGGTTTTAATTCTCCTAATGAAGGAACTCGCCTTGCATTAATCATGGCAATTGTAGAACAACATTCGTTCAAAATTAATGACTATATGGAATGGACATGGTGGATAGATTATAGCGAATATCCTCCAGGTAGTGGGAATTATTACTCGGATAAGGGACCAGGGCTAAGTTTTCTAGGAATTCCTTTCTATTTTATCGGTAAATTTGTTGCATATGAGCTGTATTCGGATACTCTATTAATTAATGGAACGTTGGCAAGTTTCATAGTTGTATGCGGATCTATATTCACTGCGCTCAGTGTTGTAGTGGTTTTTGAACTATGTAAATTGTTCAAAATTAGTGAAAACATAAGCCTCATCACAGCATTATCTTATGCCTTTGGTACAATAGCCTTTGTTTATGGAAAAACCTTTTTCGCACATGGAACGTCTGCATTTCTATTGATTTCTGCGGCATATCTCACTGTTCATTACTTTCAAAATGGAAGAGAAGATGGTACAAAGGTATTCCTTGCTGGTCTGGCCTTAGGATATTCTGTCTGTATCGATTATCAAAACTTACTTGCGTTGCCACCAATTCTCGCGTTTTATGTTTTTAAGCGAGATTTCAGAAAATTACTACTGTTTCTTGTTTCATATACTGCCTGCTTAGGTTTGCTCGCCTGGTATCATTATGCTGCTTTTGGTAGCCCGTTCTCAACCCCTTACAATTATACTGGCACTTATGGTGATGTTCAGAGCACTCAGGCATTTTCTTACCCGATATACCTCGGTCTCTTCGGTTTATTGTTTAGCACCTATCGTGGGCTGTTTTATCTTTCACCTTTTCTTTTATTTGGAGTATATGGATTTGTATTGTTTTTTAAACGCTACAAACACGAGGCCATATGGTTTGCGTCAACCTTCTTGTTGATGCTATTTGTGCTTTCCGTGTATATTGTATGGCATGGAGGTGGGGCCTATGGTCCCAGACTTTTGTTGAGTGTTATTCCTTTTCTTGTCGTTCCGATAGGGATACTTTTAGATACACCAAATATTGCAAATAACCGTTGGTTTAAAGTGCTTTTCTTTGCCACCTTGGCATATAGTGTATTTGCAATAGCGACTGGTGCTGTTACTGACCCAGTTCCTTATCTGTGGATTCAAAACCCGTTTTTAGAGTATAATCTGTCACTTTTGATTGAAGGGAACCTTGATAGCGCTTTATTCAAATATTTCTCACCATATACTATCATTTTTGTACCACTATTGCTTTTATTGGTAAATCTAAGGCAAATTCACCTTCTTAAATTAAAAAAAGGGTTGCTTAATACAATTAATGCCTTTAGATAGGCTCTGCCATAATATAGTTTCATTAAATTTATTTTTGAAAAAAAGAGTAATACCAGCTTGTTTTCTTGAATCTATCATCCCATAATTTCTATAAGGTTGGAAAGTAATTATCAGAATAGGAGGTTCTACACTTGTTAGACGAAATAGACCAAAAAATTATTGACATCTTAAAAAAGGATTCACGAACTTCCTTTGTTAAAATCGCTGAAGAAGTCGGACTTTCAGAAACTGCTGTTCGCAAAAGGATAAGAAATCTGCAGGATCACGAAGTTATTAAAAGATTTACTATTGAGGTCGATGAAGAACAGCAAACTAAGGCTATTGCACTTATCTCTACAAAAGCTCAAATTCACACACCTAGTATTTCGCAGGAATTTATTAGAATCGAAGGAGTATCACATCTCTATGAAACTACTGGAGAATACGACATCATTGCTTTTCTCAGTACCACATCAATCGAAAAACTCAATCAAACGCTTGAAAAAATCCGGCTAACTGAAGGTGTTATTAGAACAAACACCAGCCTCGTTTTGCGCAGTTGGTTTTAATTACTTTACCTCTCTACTTTTTCAATGCTTAGTTTTTTGTATTTTACCATGCTTTTTGAAATTTTTGCTATTTCGAACCAAAAATATCGAAACTCATACCCTAAATTATGATATCAGCACAACATTTATATAGTCATACCTATCTATTCGGAACCAAGTAGTCCAAATCACGAACAGTAATAATCAATGTGACATTATGAGGTGACCTTTATTGAACCAGGTTGAATGTCCTGAATGCTGTGGCGAAATAGATACCCCCAATGATGTAATGGAGGGCGAAATACTCGATTGCCCCGATTGCGGGGTAGAAGTTGAGGTAACAGAAATCAACGGAAATGGCATTGAAATTTGCATGGCTGAAATTGAAGGAGAGGACTGGGGCGAGTAAAAAAGTCCTAAATTTTTTCTTGTATTATTCAAAAGCCAATTTTCTACTATTTTTCGGCTTTTATTTTGACTTTTGACTCAATGGCTCTAATATAATCACATACAACTACATAAAAGACTGTAAATTGCCTTTAATCCCTAGTCAGCACATTCTTTATAAACAGCGTAGTATTCACACTTCCTAGAATGCTTACAATGATATTCATATAGACAATGAGGTGACCTTGTTGAAATCTATTGAATGCCCTCAGTGTGGTGCCTTGATAGATGTTCCCGAAGACGTTGTGATGGGTGAAATTCTTGACTGCCCCGATTGCGGGACTGAGTTAGAGGTAATAGAAGTCAGTGAAAGCGGAGAAATCGAAATTTCTACTGCCGAAATTGAAGGAGAAGACTGGGGTGAATAATAAAATTATTCTCAAATCCAAATTCATTATTTTAAAAAACTAAATTGATTAAAATCAGAGTATGTTCATAAATTCGTGATAAGAAAAATTGCGCGGTGTTATATCGAAATGAAACGCATAGGGATCCTCTACGACAGACTTAGGTGGTACGAAAAGTCGATCATCCAAGCTGCTGCAAAAAAGGGTATTGAAGTTGCAAAAATTGACGCAAAAGATATTTCCATCGATATTACACGTTCTGATAATGACTTTGGCGAAAACGATGTAATTCTACAAAGATGTATCAGTTATTATCGTGGTCTGTATCTCACAGCGATTTTAGAAAACGAAGGCGCACTGGTAATAAACCCTTTTCATGTATCCCAAACCTGTGGAAATAAGCTCTTGGCTACTATGGCACTAAAAAAGGCAAATGTGCCTACACCCAGGACTATAATGGCCTTCACACCAGAGTCAGCATTCAAAGCGATGAAGGAAATCGGTTATCCCGCCATAGTCAAGCCAATTGTAGGAAGCTGGGGACATTTTATTGCTCCTGTCAATGAAGATAACATAGCAAAAGCCATTATCGAACACAGAGAATCGATGTCACCTCCTCTTGGCAAAATCTATTATATCCAAGAGGAGATTAAGAGACCACCTACAGAGTTGCGGAAGCGCGATATTCGTAGTTTTGTAATCGGCGATGAAGTGGTTGCGGCTATATATAGAGTCGCTAAAGAAGGTGAATTCATAACAAACACTTCACGTGGAGGCAAAGCTTTACCATGTGAAGTAGACAGCGAAATTGAAGAAATAAGTATAAAAGCTGCTGAAGCCGTTGGTGGCGGAGTTCTAGGGGTCGATTTAATGGAGAGCCCTGATGGATATGTTTGTCATGAAGTGAACCACGTCATGGAATTTCGCAACACTGTTGAAGTAACAGGCATTCCAGTTCATGAAATAATAGTGGATTACCTTATTGAACAAGCTAAGAAATAACTACTTAATCTTGCTTTGCTTAGATTCTATTCCAGATTTTCAAGAACTTATTTGGTGGAAAAGCTATGATAAACGCAGGTATAATTGGTGCAAGTGGCTATACTGGCGGTGAATTGTTAAGACTACTCGTAATGCATCCTGAAGTAGAAATTTCATACGTTACGTCTGAAAGATATGTGGGTGAATATGTCCATCGTCTTCATCCGAATCTTAAAGGCTTACTACAAATGAAATTTTCATCTCGTAAAACTGTAGATTTATGCAATTGTGACGTGATTTTCACGGCAACTCCGCATGGCTCATCCATGAGTTATGTGCCAGATCTAATAAAGGAGTGCGACATAAAAGTTATTGACTTGTCAGCAGATTTTCGACTCAAGAATCCAGAGAAGTATGATGAATATTACAATCGTACACACCCAAATCCTCAGTTATTGAGCGAAGCTGTTTACGGGATCGCCGAGCTTCATCGTGAAGATATTAAAAAAGCAAGGATTGTTGCATGTCCTGGCTGTCTGGCAGCAAGCGCAACTATTTCTTTAGCCCCTATTTTCAAGGAACTCGCCGACCACATAGATTTAAAGCGGGTTATTGTTGATAGCAAGATTGGTAGTTCTGCAGCTGGCGCAACACCTTCAACAGCAACTCATCACCCGCACAGAGCAGGCATCGTTAGACCATACAAGCCTACAGGTCATCGTCATACCGCGGAAATAGAGCAGGAACTTCAAGAAGTCTCTGGCAAACCTGTAGAAGTCTTTATGACGCCCCACGCGGTGGACATTGTGCGGGGTATTTTGAGCACCTCTCACGTTTTTCTTGATGGCGAAATTGAGATAAGTGATAATGAAATTTGGAAGATTTATAGAAACTTCTATCGAGATGAGCCCTTTATAAGATTCATCAGAGATAAAAAAGGATTATATCGCTACCCTAATCCAAAAAATGTCATAGGAACGAATTACGCAGATATTGGATTTGATATAGAATCAAAAGGCATTAAACGTATTGTTGTATTTTCAGCAATTGATAATCTCGTAAAAGGTGCAGCGGGAGCTGCGGTTCAGAATCTGAATCTAATGTTTGGAATTGAGGAAACAACTGCTCTTACTTTTCCTGGATTACATCCTTAATAATGGAAGTGATGATATGCGTGTCGTTGTTAAAGTAGGAGGTACCCTTATTGCAGAACCAGATATATTTACAAATATTGCACAAGACTTCCAAGTAATAGCTGCTACAAATCAATGTGTTTTGGTTCATGGCGGCGCTAAAATAGTAAATAAAGTCGCCGAAAAGATGGGCAAAGAACAAAAATTTGTTACGTCGGCGAGCGGCTTCAGAAGTCGCTATACCGATCGGGAAACGATGGAAATTTTTGAGATGGTTATGGCAGGTAAAATAAATAAAGAACTCGTCGTTTCACTGCAAAGCAACGGTATAAATGCAATCGGAATGTCTGGAGTGGATGGTGGATTAATTCGTGCACAAAGAAAAGATCGAATAAAAATTATCGGTGAAAATGGACGAAAGCGGATGATTAGCGGCGACTACACCGGAAAGATCGATGAAGTCGATGCGCACTTACTCAACCTCCTTCTTGACAATGAATATGTACCTGTAGTCGCGCCCATCGCGCTCTCACATGAATATGAACCATTAAATTGTGATGGCGATAGAACTGCAGCGTATATTGCTCGCGCTGTTTCGGCTGATAAACTCATCCTTTTGACCGATGTCTCAGGTCTTTTAGTAGATGAGAGTATGGTTCCTCTGATGACAGCAGCTGAGGCAAAGAATGTACTTGATGAAATTGGTGCAGGTATGAAGAAAAAAATCTTTGGAGCATTAGAAGCGCTGGAAGGAAATGTTAAAGAAGTTATAATTGCATCAGGTCTTGTAGATGCTCCGATAAGCCAGGCTTTAGAACATAAAGGAACGGTCGTGATACCATGAATTCACAAGAGATTATGCAACTCGAAGAAGAATATATTTCAAATGTATACCCAAAGCGAAATGTAGCTATTGTGAAGGGACAGGGCGCTTTACTATGGGATGCGGATGGAAAAGAATACATTGATTGTATTGGCGGGCATGGTTCTTGTAATATCGGTCATTGTCATCCTTCTGTAATCAAGGCTATTGAAGATCAACTACCAAAATTGATGATTTGCCCGAGCATATTATATAGCAATGTTCGAGCTGTATTCGGGAAAAAAATTGCAAAACTCACGCCAAATGCTCTGAACAAAAGTTTTTTGAGCAATAGTGGTGCTGAATCTGTGGAATGCACCATAAAACTTGCAAGGAAATATACGAAAAAAACTGACATCATTGCAATGAAGAAAGCCTTTCATGGACGCCTAGGTTTTTGTTTATCTGCTACATGGAAACCAAAATATAGAAAACCATTTGAGCCTCTGAATCCTGGCTTTTCTCATGCAAAAACATTCAATATTCAATCGATTAAAGACACAATAACTGAAAAAACAGCAGCTGTAATTGTTGAGCCGATACAGGGTGAAGGAGGAGTAAATCCCGCGCCAGAAGGATTTCTCCAAGAGTTGCGAGAACTATGTACCGCGAAAGACATCTTGTTTATCCTTGATGAAATACAAACAGGTTTTGGGCGAACAGGAAAAATGTTTGCTTGCGAACACTGGGATGTCGTCCCTGATATTCTATGCCTCGCTAAATCAGTCGCTGGTGGTGTTCCTATGGGTGTGACTATAGCGAAAGAGAACGTTATGAATGCTTTCGATACTGGCGAACATGGAACAACCTTTGGTGGAAATCCTATAGCATGTGCTGCTGCAAGCGCTTCCCTTGACGTGCTTGTAGA
Source organism: Candidatus Sifarchaeum marinoarchaea (assembly GCA_016294985.1). Taxonomy (GTDB): domain Archaea; phylum Asgardarchaeota; class Sifarchaeia; order Borrarchaeales; family Borrarchaeaceae; genus Borrarchaeum; species Borrarchaeum marinoarchaea. The sequence continues at coordinate 8,978 of JAECRW010000022.1, forward strand.
AGAGCGACTTACTGAACGTGCTGCGGAAATGGGCGCATATTTCAAGAAAAAACTTACGCAGTTAAAAGAAAAATACAAGATCATACGTGATGTACGTGGCATGGGTCTGATGATCGGTGTTGAACTTCGATTTGACTGTAGAGATATACTTCTGGGTGCCTTAGAACGTGGTATTCTGATTCTCTCTGCCGGGCGGAACGTGCTCAGATTCCTACCCCCTCTTGTTATTAAAGAAGAGCATATTGACTCCGTCATAGATACTTTAGACGAGTTGTTTCAGGAGCAAGAAGCAAATTGGATGAAAAAATAGAATTTTTGAAGCAAGTGCTTGAGATTTACAGCCCAAGCGGGGAAGAGCAAAAGTTAGCGGAATTTTTGTGTACGAAACTGAAACATTTTGGGTTTAGTGAAGTTGGGATTGATGAAGCGGGCAATGTTATTGGAGAAATCGGCAGCGGTCGCCCAATTCTTCTTTTTATACCACATATAGATACAGTTCCAGGATATATTCCAGTCGAAGAAAGGAATGGAATAATCACAGGACGTGGGGCGGTAGATACTAAATCTTCTCTCGTTGCAATGATCGTTGCTGCCTCAAATTTTGTCGATAAGGAAATTCCTGGCAAAATTAAAATAATCGGGGTTGTCCAAGAAGAGACCGATTCAAAAGGCACACAGTTTCTATTAGAAAAAGGCATTGATGCAGATTATATTGTCATTGGAGAGCCCAGCGGCTGCGGTGGAATTACTTTTGCGTATAAGGGCAGGTTAGATTGCAAAATATCCGTTAGAACCGAAACTGGACACACAGGTGCATGTTGGCAATATAAAAATGCGATAGAAGCCGCCTTTGAACTATGGACTACAATTATAGAGAGCATAGAACGATATGAAGAAGGAAGCTATTTCAACTCAGTCATTCCATGCCTTACGTTTATTCAAGGAGGACGATACGAAAACATCGTTCCCAATGAATGCGAAATGAAGTTTGATGTTCGATATCCGCCTAAATACACGCCCCAAGAGTTGTTTAATGAGATTCAATCTTGTGTTGAAAGGTTTAAGGATCAAAATCAAGTAAAAATAAAAATCAACTTAATTTCAGCATCGGAAGCAATTGAGACTGATAAGCGCTCAGATTTGATGAAAGCCTTTAAGAAAGCAATTAGAAAGGTTCTAAAGAACCATCCTCGTCTGATTCGAAAGACTGGTAGCTCAGATATGAATGAAATTGCAGCGAAAATGCAAGTACCAATAGTTGCATATGGTCCTGGCGATTCCAAACTTGATCATTCACCAAATGAGTATATTGAAATCGAAGAATTTCTTCTAAGCATCGAAGTTCTAAAAGAAGTTATTTTGGATATTCTAAATATCCATTAATGTCTATGTAATTATTTATTCTTTTTGCTTCAGAGAATACGCGTATGCTGCTGCCAGGATACCTTCTCATAAAAAAAATTTTTTAATTTGAAATCAAGGGCGGTTTAAATAGCACAATGAAAGGAAATTAATAGAGAATAATTTCACTAATGATTTCATTGAATACTCTACACTGATTGCTGAGTACTTCTAAAAGACAAAAGAAGGCTTTAAGAATGCCTAGGAAAGGCTATACGAGAACTCAGATAGAACAAAAAGCCCTTGAATTAAGAAAATATATAAAAAAAACAGGAAAAGTTCCGGGAATCAGAGATCTCACCAAACTAGGTTTACCAAGTCAACACACATTTGCAAAGCACTATGGAAGTTATACCAAATTGATCAAGTCTCTTGGATTCGAACCAAATACAAAATATTATACGAGAAAAGAACTCATTGAAATATTTCAGCGTTATAAAGAAAAAACAGGAAAAACTCCAGTATGTAATATATTTATGAAGACTCCTTCACTACCGTCGCCACATACATATAAAAAACATTTTAATTCATGGGAAAACGCTTTGATCGAAGCTGGTATGAACCCTAACACAATTCATTATGAGTATGACAATTTAATCATTGCTTTTAGAAACGATAAAGAAGGCATTCTGAGTAAAGAATCAATCACGAATTATACATCCCACATTTCAGACATCCTTTACTTCTTAAAATCGAAAGATAAGGATTGGAAGGACTTAGACGTAGGAATTATTGCAGAATATTTTACGTATCTCAAAAATCACGGTAGTTTCTTTAAGTGCAATAAATATACGAAGCCTAATTCTGCAAGCGCTCTTAGAACAAAGGCACGTTCAATATCAACATTCTTATCATGGTTAGAAAAATGGTGCAAAAGAAAGGAAATAGACCCAATTATAAATCCGGCAGTGATAGAAGAAATTAAGGTGACACTAAAACGCTCCAATATTATTCCACCAGAAGTAGAAACCGAACCCAGAGCATTAACAAAACATGAAATTGAAAGAATAAGAAAAGTTATTGACAATCCTATTGATAGGAATATTTTTGACCTTGGTCTTAATCTTGGTCTTAGAGCCTCAGAATACAAAAAAATCATCCTTGATATGGTTTTAGGGCCAGACGATGGTATGAGATCTCTTTTAAATGGAAGCGAACCAATTCCTCGATTTGAAAGTGAACATTATATAGAGATAAAAGGAAAACGAAATAAAATAAGACAAGTTGTATTAACAGAAGAAATGAAATCACTTATTAAAAAACAGCTACTTTTAAGGAAATTGCATAAAGTTCAACATAATGGATTATTTTTTTCTATTGGAAAAATAACAAATTTGAAACTTCACCCATGGAAAGTAAATGAACTTTATGGAAAACTTAGAGAAAAATCTGGAGTTAAATTTACAGCACATAATTTAAGACATTCAATGGCTGAATTGTTTCAAGAACTGGGAATTACACAAAATATCGTAGCCCAACGATTAGGACATAAAGGTAGTGGTACTCAAAGATATTCCAGAGCAAAGATCGAAAAACGCTACAAATTATTTCAAGAAAAGATAGGTGTTGTTTAATAATTTATTTTGTTTTAGGTCGCGAAGTAGATCTCAAAATGTTTCGAAAATCTTCTTGAGATAGCACTTTGGAAAGATAGTCTATTTAGTGTTTATGACATATTTCATACGAGCAGCTAACGTTTCAATAATTATTGCCGTTGCATTAGATGCGGTAATCCCTGCTGAATCGTAAGGCGGGGATACCTCAACTAAATCCATCGCAGCGACGCGTTGATGCCCGAGTATAGCCAGCATCTTGAACAGTTCCCAGGGAGTCAAGCCGCCGGGTTCATGTAATCCTGACCCAGGGGCAAAGGCAGGATCGAGGACATCAATATCGACTGAGAGATAAAAGGACGTTGTATTCTTTGTAGCGATCTCTACGCTTTTCTTAGCTACTTTTTCCAGACCTTCCTCGCGTATATCATATATACTAAACATACTTATGCCTGCTTCATCGACTTCTTCTTCGTGTTCAGGATGACTAGCATACCCCGAATATCCTATCACAACAATATTTGTTGGATCAATAAATGGCAATTCACTAGTTCTTCGAAGACTACAAGAATGCGAATAAAGTTGCCCTGGAGGATATTCATCATCAAAATCAAGGTGGCTATCGACCCAAATAACACCTATTTTTTCTTTGAGTATTTCATGAGCCTTTATTGCTGGGTAAGTAATTGAGTGGTCGCCTCCAATAATAGCAGGTGTTATATTCTTTTTAATCAACTGCTTAACGGTTTCATAAATTGCCTTATGACTCTTTTCAACATTGCCTGGAATAACGGGCACATCGCCGACATCAATAATGGTCAAATCATTCAAATCGAATTTAGATCTAAGAGAATATCCCGAAAAACTAGTGGAAGCCTCTCTGATAGCACGTGGTCCCATTTTAGCTCCTGATCTATGAGTTGTTGTCTCATCTAGAGGGACACCTAAAATTGCAATGTCTACGTTTCGTAAGCTTTCAATATCTTTTATATTTACATGTGGAAACTTAAGAAAGGTTGGGATTCCTGCGTAAGGCGCTTCGAAATCCTCCAATAATCTCACCAAAAATAGTTAAGACTCGTGAGTTTCTACTTCCTCTATAATTACCTTTCCAGCTACAGCTTGATCAATGCTATGGATTACAGCCCCAGACTCCTCCAATGATTTCGCAATTAACTCATAATCCAACGAATTTCCTTCAATTGTGATTTTTACCGATTCCGTATTTTTATCAACTTCGATTAAACTAATATTTACGCCCGATGTAGAAGGTAATCGACTCAGTTGGACTGCAAGTTCGGGAAGAAGTGGCATATGGGGTTTTAAAACATCTAAAACCAATCGTTTTAAACCCCTCTCTTTCTTTAATTCTGACATTTGACAGACACCTTGTTAATCTATTTTCTATTCTAATCTTAATTTATAATTCTACCACTTTTTGGATAAGTTCAGGAATCTCATCTATTGAATCTATCAGAAAATCATATTTTTCATCTTTTCGTAGTTCCTTCCAATTGCGAGGGGTGTGGACGCCGACTGTAATGGCATTAATTAATTTTCCCGCTTCAATATCAATAGGATGATCTCCGATCACAATGGTTTCCTTACCATCCACTCCAAGTTTTCCAAGACAAGTACGAAGATATTTTAACTTAATGCTGTTCTGATAAAAATCACGCACGCTATTCCTTGTTACGATCGCATCGAAGATTTCAACGAGGTTTGCCTTATTAAGTAATAGCTCGACCACCGACCACTGGTTGAGCGTGAAAATCCCTAGTTTTAGATTCATTTCTTTTAGTGTTTTTAGGATCTCTGAAACGCCCGTGATTACTGCATTATTTTTTGCACCCTCTAACTCATAAAAATTGATGATTTCTTCTGCTTCACACTCAAGGGTCTCCATATCTTTATCGTTCAATAGTTCACGTGCCTTCTTCAGAGTCACACGTATAGGATTTTTAGCATCAAAATTATCCTTTGGTAGACCTGTTTCTGCAATTTTACTGATAATTTCTCGCCTTAGAGCTATATAATCCATCTTAAATGGAACTAGAGTTCCGTCAAAGTCAAAAACAGCCGCTTTGATGCGCAAAATTCTCACACTGAGTTGTTTTTTGATTGAATTTGCCTTTTTATATTGCATTTTCTATGAAGCTTTAAATAATTTGACTTGTCAGATATCTAACTTCAAAATAATCATGAATGTGGTATGTCAGTATAGTTTGACAAGTTAATTGAAAGTCTAAGTTATGTAAGGAGGTAGGATATTGGGACTCATTAAAGAAAAGGCTAAGAAGCAAAAGAAGATTGCAGAACAAGAAAAGGAAATTTCGAAAAAGCGTTTTGATATTGCTAAGAAATTAGAACAAATTGGAAATGAAGAAGATAAAGTTCTAAATTTGGAAAATGACATTTCTAACCTTAAGAGGGACCATGAGAACAAACAATCAGATGCTCTTAAGGCAAAAAATGAAAAAGAAAAAGCGAAGAGAGAAAAGAAAGCAGCAGAAGCTAAGGAAAAGTTAGCGAAAAAAGAAAAAGAAGTAGCACAAATAAAGGAAAGATTTGAAAAAAGAAAGTCAGATGTTACAGATCTTGAGAAAAAAATCAATGAATTAGAGCGTAAGATTATAGAGATTAAAGGGCGTTAGTCATTACAGCCTTACTTTCTTTAATCTTTTAAAGTTCTTGACTTCCCTATTTTCTTGCTGCTAAGTAATCTCCACTGTAAGATAGTTTTATTCCTTTAAACTCCATTTTTATATTTTAGGTGACAAAATGTCTTTGGATGACTTTTTATCAAAAAAAAGGAAGGATTCTAAAAAGCCTACTTTAGAGGACGAATCCCTTACTGAATCTATTCCAAAGGATGAATTAACTTCTTCTCTCTCCTCTGAGGATTTTTGGTCTGTTTTGGTTGAAACTGTAAAAAAAGACGTGGTCCTATTCCCCAATTTAAAGGCTTATATTGAGGATAAAATTTTACCACGCGAACCTGATATCTCTCCTCAAGAATTATCATTAAGACTGAATATCTCACTTGGAACCGCAATGGTTCTGCTCTCTGAACTCAAATCTGATTCTGAAAAATAGAATACAATTCTCCCTAGATCATTTTGGCACCTTTTACTCTTTGTAACAATTCTTTCTATAGTTTTGTAATTGAAAAGTTTCGCGGTGTTTAAATTGATGTGTAAAAAAACCACTCATGATGAAGATGGCGGTGAAGAGGAAAGTAAAAGAAAGAAAAATCGATTCACAAACAAAACTTGCGCTTCTTGAAGCGTGGATAAAAGCAGAAGAACAAATTATCGAGAAATTGGTAGAAATTGTCCATTTCATTCTAGGGGAACTCGACGGAATCTATAGTCAAAAAGAACACCTTCTACCCTTTAATGTAAATGATCGAGAACTTCTTTTTGAACTCATAGGCAAATATATGAGTATGTGTGCTAACATGTCCGATAAGTTGATAGCTATTCAACTCGGAAACACTACTTTGGACACTTAATTTAAATTGATTACAACGTTAGTTCCTTCTTTGAACTGAATATGATTTGCCTTCTACTTCTAAAGTTAAATAATAGAACTTGAGATATTTATCTTCTCACATTAGGAGGCTAATTAATATGAAGATAGGTGTAATAGGCGGTACAGGAA
>JAECRW010000144.1 GCA_016294985.1 Candidatus Sifarchaeum marinoarchaea
GTGTCGCCACAGACTCCGTTGGAACAGTTGGAGGAAAAACTAGATCAAACTTTTTTGCTTCATAATTTAACTTTTCACAAATCACACCTGGCTCAACAACAGCCATTAAATTGTCAGCATCAATTTTTTTGATCTTGTTCATTCTTCTAAGTTCAAGAATGATCCCTCCGTGCCATGCTACACAACCACCTAGCTCAGAAGTTCCGCCTCCTCGTGGAATAACAGGTATTTTCTCTTTATTTGCAAGTTTGAGGATCTCAGAGATTTGTTGGGCATTTTCTGGCATCATAACACAATCGGGCTTCTTGAATGCACTTGAAAGGACATCGCTTGAGTAGGCTACCAAATCGGCGTCATCTGTAGTTATGTATTCGTCTCCAACGATTTTGGCTAATTCATTAATTATTTCTTCGTCCATCATCTATCACCAGTCCGAACTTCACGCGGGTTTCCTGTGTGCATCCTATAGAAAATTAAGCAACACATTATTTGAAAAATCACGCTTTATATACTCTTTGAATTAAACAAAAAATAGATGCCCTTTCTTTAGGAAAAGTTTCAAAGTTGAAAAAAAGGTATGTTTCTCTTTTAGACGGCTAGCAGCTGGCACAAATACAAGTTGCAGTGTCTAAAACGCCTCGAAGTGTTCGCAATTTATTGAAGATAAATTCATCTAAATCTTCTGGATTTTTGACTTCTACCTTAATTATCATGTCGAATGCACCGTAAATCAAATATGCTTCTTGTACGAAGTCGTCCTGTCTAATCTCATTTAATAGTTCCATTCCAGAGTCTGGACTTAGTTTTGCAAGGATGAAAGCTGTCATAGTCATATTGTTTAACACCTCATATTCTATGTCGGAATTTTTCAGTATGAAACTATCTTATAAAACAATGTGTTTAAATTGTTTTCCCATTCCACATCCGCGTTTTATAATGATTGTTAACGATAGATCTTAATATAGAATTCGAGTTTGATATCAACTAACTTTGCTTATTCTTTTAATCTCTTTTGTAATCCACTCGAAGAAATCAGATGTACCTCCTTTCATTAAGCATGCTAATTCCTCTTCTAAAGATGAAGGTTTAAGCTTGATACTCCAGCCTAATGTGTACGGTGCGTTTACAAGAACTAAAGGATCCATTATAGTTTTTCTATTTATCTTTTCAATCTTTCCAGAAAAAGGTGCGTATAAGATATTCGTGCCTTTTGCGGAATCCACAGCCCCGAATGGTTTGTTGCATTGAATTTGACTGCCTTCTTTCAGAAATAGTTCTATTAAAACGATATCGTCTACATTCTTACTCGCGAAGTCGGTTAATCCAACAGTTGCAACTCCTTCAGAGTCTATCTTTACCCAAATATGCTTTTTCGAGTAATAAAACTCGTCAGGAAAGTCGTATCCCTGTATTAAGCCCATTTGTTTCCCGTCATTCTGATTCTGTCAAATTTACTCAAGATTAGATGCGAATGAAAATGGGTAAGATTAAATTTGCTCTATAATATACATGAAACTTTATATAACTCTACCAAATATGTGGTCACATAACTATTAACTTCTTCGAATTTGAAAAATGATGCTTTCTATCAGATGGCGAGTCAATCGATAAAGAAAGAAAAATTGGATTATGAACTAGTATCTTTACTGCTACAATTCTTTCAAAATTATCTTTGAATAGAGTACGTATACAAGGATTCCAGAAAAGAATGGCGGAAAAACTTTCCAGAAAACCTAAAAAGAACATCACATACTATCTATATAGATAAGCGCAGGCGATAGAATTGATACACAATGTGTACATAATTACTACCGACGGAACTGCTTTACTGAGCAAAAAGTACGGCTCTTTAGAAGTCGACGAAAGCCTTATTTCAGGGTTTATTACGGCAATAAATACTTTTGCTAGCCAGATCATCCAAAGGGAAGTCGATGAAATTGTTATGGGTGATTTAAAGTTCACTTACTCAAGATCACCCGATTTAAACGTAATTTATGCTGTTTGTGCAGATTCTGAGACATCCAGTGAAGAAATAAAAGATATTTTTGATCAAGTTGATGATAAATTTATAGAAAAATACAAAAGTACATTTAATGACGATTTACTAAAAGATCTCACTATATTTAATGAGTTTATCCCCACTCTTGACACGCTTGTGCATAAAATGGTAGTTGGAAAAGAAGATCGCACCCTTAGTAAAAGCGTCGTAAGCATGTTCAAGAAATTGATTCAATTGACTACATCTTTAGGACGTTCACCGGAAGAGACATCTGTTGGTGAGGTCGCACAAGATACTACTATAGAGATTACTCAACCAGAAGGACTAAAGGAATTAAATAATGTCTATGTATTAAATACTGATGTTTTCAAAAATGCACGTGGGATTCCATATTCGGATGCGCAACAGAGATTGGCTTTACAGTATATCAATGGTTCGAATACAATTGAAGATATTATCATCTCATTGCAGCTGCTCGGGTATAGAATTACCTCAGCGGAAAAATTAATTGAGTTTTTTAAAGAATGTGCAAATAAAGGCTATTTGAAACTTGTTCGTAAATGACGTCTAAAACAAGAGTTTTAAAAATAAAAATTTAAAATAAAAAGTTTTCAAGCCGTAATAACTTACCGTTCTCTTTTTCCTTCAATGAACTCCTCAACATTCATGTGTGCAATACTATCTACAATCTGTTCAGGAGGATGTTTAAACGCATAAGACGAGATGCTCGTTAAGGGTCCACCTACACCTCTATCTAGTGCTAATTTAACAGCACGGATAACATCGATGACGACACCAGCACTATTAGGTGAGTCCTCTACACTTAATTTTAGCTGAACCGTAACTGGCACATCTCCGAATTTTCGTCCTTTCAACCAAATATAACAAATCTTTTTGTCTCCTAAAAACTTTACATAGTCAGAAGGCCCAATTCTTGTGGGTGTTGGATAGGGAACTAAGCTAGTCACTGCTTCAGTCTTTGATACACGTTTACTCTTTAAACGAGCCTCTACAGTCATGTTTTCAAAGTCGGTGTTTCCACCTATATTCAATTGATAAGTCTCGTCTATTTTTACGCCTCTATCAAGAAATAAATTTACGAGTGCCCTATGCGCTATTGTCGCACCTACTTGACTCTTTATATCGTCACCTGCTATAGGAATGCCTCTTCTTTCAAATCGCTCTGCCCACGTCTTGTCAGATGCGATAAATTCAGGAATGCAATTGATAAATGCACATCCAGCTTCTAACGCGGCTTGAGCGTACAGTTTTGTACCTTCTTTGGAGCCAACAGGTAGATAATTTATTAGCACATCGGCTTTCGTCTCTCGAAGAATGCTTGCGACATCAACTGGCTCAATAACATTTGGGTCATAACAATGAAATGAATTAACCATATGAGGTGCAACCCCATCTCCAATTGGACCTGGTAACACCTTTACGTTTAAAGGCTTGAGATTTTCAGCGAAGACTTCACAGCAGTTTGGTTCTGCAAAGATTGCTTCAGAAAGATCTTTTCCAATCTTTTTGGTATTAACCTCAAATGCTGCAACAAATTTTATGTCAGAGATGTGATAACCACCAAAATTCACATGCATTAGTCCAGGCACTCTTTCATCTTCTTTAGAATGTTGATAATACTTAACTCCCTGTACAAGTGCTGAAGCGCAATTTCCAACTCCAGCAATTGCTACGCGTACTTCTTTCAATTCATTTCCCTCGAAATAAGCTTTTTCAATCTATTGACCTGACAAGTCATTTAAAAGGTTTACATTATCTAAAAGATCTCCTTCCAATAATGATATGCATCGATAATGAATTTGAATTTTTCAGACTTTTCTCAAATACTTAAATTTTATGCAAAAATGATGCTAAATCTAGATTTCTAAATCTATTTAAAAAAGTGTGTCTTTCATATCTCCACAAAGAGTGAACTGCTTAGGAATGCATGAAAAGTGATAAGTATTTACTGACTAGGCGTATAAATACAAATTTGAATGATTTATTTGTGACTTTCGAATCTACATAACTTGAGATTGGCTGTATAATTCGAAATGGCGCATAATTGCCCAATTTACGAAGAATTTCTTGAAGAAGTAAAAAGGCCTGATTTGCTTTCTCTATTTGCTTTTTATCGCAATATGTTTTAAACGCATCTGTAAGTAAAAGAAAAGCATCTAATAAATTCTTTTTCTCATAGTTTAAGACTCCGTAGTCATACTTCAAATCAGCTAAATACGCTGATGATCTCAAATTGAACTCTGAGAGTACATATTTAGATAGGGGTTTTATTTTGGAAAGATCGCCTGTCCAATTTTCTAAAGCTACTTTGTTTTC
>JAECRW010000145.1 GCA_016294985.1 Candidatus Sifarchaeum marinoarchaea
AACATCGTGTATTAATGCACGTAGCCTTTCTAATGAAAAGGAAACAAAGTATGAAAGGTGGACGAAGTGGATACATGGAGAGTACTCGAATTAGAAACAAATGATTGTGCTACCAATATGGCAATTGATGAAGCTATTTTAACTCATATTTCGGAAGGAAAATCTCCGAACACCATCCGAACGTATCGTTGGAATCCTTCTGCTGTTTCAATAGGATATTTCCAGAGTGTTTATGAAGAGGTGGATATTGAAGCCTGTCAAAGCAAGGGTGTAGATGTGGTAAGGAGAATTACTGGTGGAGGAGCCGTATATCACGATTATGAAGGAGAGATTACGTATAGCGTTTTAGTACGAGACAGTGATCCGAAGATTCCAAAGGATATAATAGAATCCTATCAGTTGATCTGCCAAGGTATAATTTATGCACTTAACGATATCGGTATTGACGCTACCTTTAAACCCATAAATGATATCATTGCTGGCACTAAAAAAATTTCAGGCAATGCCCAAACAAGACGAAAGCCTGGAAAAGAAATCATCATGCTGCAACATGGAACCATTTTGAGAGATTTAGACGTTAAAAAGATGTTCTCCGTCTTACGGGTCTCTAAAGAAAAGATAAGTGATAAGTTAATCAAACAGGTTGAACAACGCGTTACATCTATTCGAAGAGAACTGGGAGACAAGCTTGTTGATTTTGATATATTAAAAGATGCACTAGAACGAGGTTTTTCAGAAGCACTTTCAATTCAACTTGAAAGAGGTACATTAACAGAAAGTGAAAGAGAATTAGCAGCAAAATTTAAGGAAGAAAAATACGGTGTTAAAGATTGGGTCTTTAAACGCTAAGGAGGTTGTATATTGAAAAACAAAGCAGAAAAAAAGGTTCCTGGGGGTAAATTGCTTCGAGTAACCGTGGAAACTGATGAAAGCATTAGTAAAATTGTAAATATTATGTTCACAGGCGATTTCTATCTATATCCTGAGGAGGAAATCCATACACTGGAAAATTCATTAAAAGGAGCACAGATTGACGAAAATAAATTTAGAGAGATTATAACGAATTTTTTTGAAAATGAAATGATTCAAATCCTGGGAGCCGGCCCAGAGGACTTTTTAGAAATTTTAATAAAAGCTTTACGTGGATAAGCAAGAAAGCACAACTGCTTGAGCATGGTGATGAAATTGTGTTAGGTTTATATAGTTCGTTATTAAAAAGATAATTGAGTACCTATGGGGCGTAGGGATTTTAAGCCTGTGGAGATAAGACCTCCGTAACCCGCAAGGGGATCGAGTCTGTCGTAGAAGCAGGAAGCCTCGATGCTTTAGCACGAGGTAGCTCATGTGGATAAGATGGTACAGGAAGAAATGCGCGATAAATGATCCATATTTCTTCGTTGTTTACTTAGCCGGATAAATGATTCATTTGAAAAGTTTATCATCTCCATCTTCTTCACTTTGCTTATTTAAAAAAGCCTTCAGTTCGAATTGTCCATTTTGTCCTGTTTTTTTTATTTCTAAAATCTTCTTAGACGAACAAATGAAACTTGTGGATACAATGCTTCAACGATATGAGTTTATCAGCCTTGTTAAAAAAAATAGTCTTATCAATAACTCATTAGATATATTCAGTTAATAGTGAATATTCTAGAATTCTTTTCATATTATCCTTAATAACTAATCCTAAACCCATGCATTCCTTTTGGTGTTTAAATGATATGTTAAACCTAAACTAATAATTAAATATTAAAAATGGAGAAATGTGTATAATGTCTTCTTATGTGCCCAATTTTAAACTAGAAGAGATTTTGAAGAACGCATCTGAAAAACCAATAACTTATGAGGAAGCCAAGTTTCTTTTTCAATTACCCACAGAGAATTTCGAGATTATTCAAAAGACTGCATTTAATATTCGCCTACAACATTTTGGGAGGGTTTTGAGGGCATATTACCCTGGGAAGAGATTTCCTTCGATTTCATTAACTGGAAGTGAATGTTCTTTAAGTTGTGCCCATTGTGATAAACATTATCTGGAACATATGTTGGATGGAAGTTCTCCTAAAAAGTTGCTTGAAATATGTTATGAATTGGAGAGAAATGGGGCTATCGGATGCTTATTGAGTGGGGGACTTGATGAAAATGCTGCAGTACCCTTTGAAAAATTTCTTGATGCCATTGCTGAAATTAAGAAAGAAACGAATTTAGTACTTAACGCTCATACAGGCTTACTTTCCAGATCCATCGCACAAAAGTTGGGAAAAATAGGCGTTGATGTTGCATCCGTAGATGTTATTGGTGATGAAAGAACAATTAAGGAAGTTTACGGGCTCGATAAAGCACCTGAAGACTATTTTAATAATTTAATGATGTTAAAGCAATCAGGCATTTCGTATATTGCCCCCCATGTCTGTTTAGGAGTTCATTATGGAAAAATTGTTGGTGAGTTAAATGCTTTGGAAATGGCTCGCCAGATAAACCCAGATGAAATAGTTATTATCGGACTCATACCCACTCGGGAAACACTTATGGAGCATACACCTGCTCCGAGTCCCGAAACTTTTGCACAAATTGTCGCTATTGCAAGGCTAATGTTTCCGAAAATTCCTCTTTCTGTAGGTTGTATGCGACCCAAAGGGCGTTTACGTATTGAAATTGACAAGCAAATTATTAAATCAGGTGCAGACCGACTTGAACTTCCAACGAGAAGTGCACTTCGGGAACTAACTGAACTAAATCTAGAAATAAAAAAGATTGAAGCCTGTTGTACAATCCCAGAATGGTTGGAGCAAAAAATTCCTACTTGACTTTTTTAGTTGCATATAGAATTCCCAACTTTCATTTTCGACCCAAAACGGTATACTGTTTTGCGGAGAACTTTACCTGAAGGTTTATTTATTTTCATGTTTCCAAATTATATGAAAGGGACGTATATAGTCTCTCCATCAATTACTGATGATTAATAAAGCACTTAGAACCACCCTGCTTGAAAATGGGCTGATCTGATTGCTTCTTTAAATACATAGATTTGTTAAGAGAATATAGATTTTGTAACATCTGTGAAATACCATAAGTGGTTGAAAAGAATGGAAGGAGTATCTGAGCGAATTAACAAAGGACTAATATGCCCTCGATGTGGACTTCAAATGTATATACTTACGCATGGCACTCAAAGATGTGCATCCTGTGGCTTTTGGAAACGGATATAGTCGGATATTGATTGAAGAAAAAGAAAAAGTGAATAATAAGAGTTTTAAGCTTCTTTTATAACAACCGTCTTACTTAAATTTTGCAGAATTCTTAAGCGCTTTTTTTCGTCACCACTATTTGCTAAGATGCCAATTATGAAGTCTAATATAATGACCCACCAACCTCTACTAAGATTATTGATGACAAGGTTACCTGGTGTTGCTGGCGTAAGCGAATATTCATCAACTGTCCTTAGCTTTAAAGCAAGTTTTCCTATAGTTTGTCCACTATTAAATGATTCCAATGCCCAAAAGTATAGAAACGCAAGTAACCAAGCGAATAAACCCCCGAGACCAAAATAATTCATAGCACTACCTATAATCGCAAAAAAACCTATCCAACTTACAACTGCAATGATTATTGCGTCAAAAATAAATGCTAAAAGGCGCTCACCAAAGCCAGCGTATACAACCTGTTCTTCTGGAGCACTGGGTGGAGGTGGAACTTCCGTTGGTGGAGGCGGTGGTGCTTCCGCTGTAGGAGTAACTGCAACATCTATTGCTGCGCCGCAACTTGGACAAAACTTAGCACTAGGATCATCTAATGCTGCACTACAGTGTGGGCAATATTGCACAGACAAATTACCACTTCCTAACTTTTTGAGTACGCTTCAGATGTGTTTCTTTGGTACTTAGGTACAACATAAGATATAATTGATTTGGTTTGTTGTTTCAATTATTTATCAACTAATTTAGTTCGTTAGTAGAAAGAATCCAGACATCATACCGCATATGTAAACTTAATAATAGAAAAGCTTTCAAAAGGTCAGTTGATTCGATCAGCCATTATAATTCTAGAAAGAGGGAGAAATAGATGAAGCCTATAAATTACTCAATCCATTTAGAACCAAATCTAGAGACTTTTTCCTTTAAGGGAAGAATTGATATCGAAACAAAGACTGAGAAATCAATTAATCAAGTTGTTTTGAATGCAAATGATTTGACCTTTCAGAGATGCAAGGTAAATAAAGATGAGCAATTTCTTGATTGCGAATTCTCCTTTGATGCTGACAAGCAAGAAATAACTATAATGCTTCCAGAAACAATGAAAGACATAAT
>JAECRW010000146.1 GCA_016294985.1 Candidatus Sifarchaeum marinoarchaea
GGCAGAAGCCATTCAACTTGTTGGATGGTAGTACACAACTTATATAGCTAAAGACCATTTATTGTGTTTGTATTATTATTCATAGTGCGGTTTATTCGAAAAAAGAGCATGAGGTGTTAGGAGTGAGCGAAAAACGATCTACGCTTGATAAAGTAATGGAGGTATCACTTAGAAGGGGGCTAGTCTTCCCAACTGCTGAAATCTACGGCGGTTTCGCGGGTGTATACGATTTCGGTCCGATAGGAAGCTTCCTAAGAGAAAATTTGATCAATTTTTGGCTGAACTATTTTGTCAAAACCGAAGTAGATCCTCCAGTATACCTAGTAAGCGGGGGAACTGTTTTGCCTTTCGATGTCCTAAAAGCATCTGGCCATGTAGATCACTTTGTAGATCCTGTTGTAGAATGCCCAGAATGCAAGACAGAATTCCGTGCCGATCATGTAATTGAAGATGCTACAGGACAATTTGTTGAAGGGCTGGATGAACAAGAATTAACTCGAATTATACGCGAGAATAATATAAGATGCCCTAACTGTGATTCTGAATTAGCTGATGTTACGATTTTTAACTTAATGCTCGCTACGAAAGTCGGTGGAGGTAAGGGTAAAGTCGCGTTCCTTCGCCCGGAGACAGCACAGATAATGTTCCTAGACTTCAAGAGAACAGCTACTAGCATGAGGGCAAAACTACCCTTTGGCATTGCCCAAGTTGGTAGTTCTTATAGAAATGAAATTTCTCCTAGAAAAGGTCTTATAAGACTTAGAGAATTCGAACAAATGGAAATCGAAATGTTTGTAGATCCGGTAACTCTAAATGACCAACCCAATTTTGCCGAGATTGAGAAGGTCAAGATAAGACTTTTAACAAGAGAAGGTCAAGATAAAGAACCACAAGAAATTATAGAAATAACAGCAGACGAGGCTGTAAAGCAGAATATTTTACCGAACCAATATTTTGCGTATTATCTCGCGAAAGAAACTGTTTGGTACACCCGTTGTGGCATCCCACGCGATAAATTCAGATTTAGGCACATGAAACCTGAAGAAACACCTCATTACAGTGGAGGCAACTGGGATTTGGAGATCGAATTACCACGAGGAGAAAAGGCACAGATAGTTGAGATTGTTGGTAACGCTTATCGTCAAGCCTATGATCTTGGTAATCATGCAAAACATAGTGGTGAAGACCTCAGTATTGATCAAGACGGTGAGAAACTCATTGCACATGTAGTCGAACCTTCATTTGGAGTTGATAGGAGCATTCACTGTATTTTAGAGCACTGCTTCAGAGAAAAAGGCATCGATAGAGATTGGATATGGTTTAAATTTCCTAATGTTATAGCACCAATTTCAGTTGAAATATTCCCATTGATGAGGAAAGATGGTATGCCGGAAACAGCTAAACAAATATATACAACACTAAAAAAAGCTGGATTTAATGCAATATATGACCAAGCAGGCTCTATTGGACGGCGATATGCACGTGCTGACGAGATTGGATGTCCTTATTGTTGTACAATTGACTACACAACATTGGACGACAATACGGTCACAATCCGCGATCGTGATACAATGAAACAGGTTAGAGTGCCTACAATTGAACTTATTGACGTGCTTCGACAATTGCTAGAGGAAAAAATCGAATTTGAAGAGGCAGGTCAGCCTGTTTAGTTTTAAATAACTCCTATTTCACCCTTCGTGGTGGCATTTATATTTTTTTGAGAATTCTCTAGGCTATTGTATGTTATGGTCGTTAACTCCCTTTATTTGACCAAATATTAACTATCAGGATAATTAATTGCGATATTGTTATTTTTATTTCTGTTTCCTCCGATAATTTTAGCCAACAAAATTTTTAAACAATAAACATAGGAGTTAATGTATGGCAAAGAAAAAGAAAACTAAAACTGAAGCTAAAGCCAAAGATAGCGAAGAACAACAAATTCAGGCACTCCTTGATGAATTGATTGATGGAGAGGTTATAACAGGTAGTGCGGTTATCAGCACCGTTGGATTACCTATAGTCAATTGTTTAGCTGAAGATATGCCAGAGATTACTATAAGCGCAATGGCCTCCTCAGTTTTGGCAATAGCTACAGAGGGACATGGCGCTCCTAGTCTTGGTGATATGCGGGCTGCAATCTTAAGCTTTAATAATGGTAACATCATTCTAAAAAAGGTCTATGGCCCGAATTATCTAGGTATTCTTATAGCTTATACTCCTTTGCAGACAATGGATCAAATTACCACTCTACTAGAAAGAATAGAAATAACTGCTGCCAAATTAGCAGATAAAATGATGAATTTAAAATGAAGTAGAAATAACGCTTTGCCTTAATATCCTCTGAACTTATTTTAAACCAAAAAATTTAAGCAGTTGCTCGTCAACTTTCAGAAACTTACAGAGCAAGTCAAAGAAATGGAACTGTTATGCTGATTTTTTGTTATAATATGTGGTGATTTTAACCAAAAATGTGTTCAAAATAGTCTACATATAACCTAAACCTTTTAATCGTTCCATGATTTCCAATTCTTCTTCATTGGTGAGTATTTCTTGATCTTGGTCTTGATCTTGGTCTTGATTGACTTCTTCTTTATTTCTGTCTGTTTGATCGATCTTATTCACTCTGTTGTACATATCTGAAGTAGTATCAAACATCTTTCTAAGAACATCCCCATCCATTGTACGCGGAATTGGTATGTTCATAATGTGCAATATTGTAGGCGCAATATCTAAAACATCTGCTTCTATTTGAATAGGGTGTATATCTTTTCCAAATGCCATGAAAATCCCATTAACATCATGCGCCGCTTTCCAAATATGACCATCTGCATTATTTTTTGAGCTATTGGGTCCATTTTTCATTGCACTAAATACATCATTTCCGAAACCGCCAAACATTGCATATCCGTCATTTAATAGAAATAATAAGTCTGGGGCGTTCTTTACACAAGAGCCTTTATAGAGTTCTTCTCGTTTATAGATTCTGGATACAATTTTTTTGCCTGTTTCTGGATCAGTGAGTTTAGAGACTTCGGAAGCAATAAAGTTTCTTAATTCATCATATTCTTCTGGCTCTACGATTCCGTTTTTCTCCCTGCCCTTTAAATTGAGTCTTATGCTTTGTCCAGTAAGAGAGTAAGAAAAGGCCTTTGTTTTCTGCCAATCACAATAATTACGAATATTGTTCAAAGAGACCCCAAAATATGAAATTAAACGTTTAGGAAGCAGTTTATTACCTACCTTATATAATGGTGAGTGGGCATGCCTCCTCAATAAGCTATTGATATTCTCCGTAGTAAAACCATGTCTTATTAACCATGCTGAGAGAGAGCCTTGAGGTTTCAGCGTGAGGAGTCCTATGTTTTTCAATAAGTTATTGATATAGACATCTCTTTTTACTGACTTAAATCCATGATCTGATACAATCAGAATAATTGTATTCTCATCAAGTTTTTGAAGCAGTTCTCCAATAACCGTATCAATCAATTGATAATATCGAACAATAACATTATACCTTTGATTTCCTTTTGTTGTTCTGCTTGAAAGATAAGTATCCCAAAGAAAGTGTTGCAGACGGTCTGCCCCAACGAATACGACCATAAAAAAGTCCCAATCATTGTTTTCCATTAAGTATAGTACTGCACGTTTTCGAACTTCTGTTAGATGATATATCTCATTTACGTAAATTGATACATGATTTGAATAGAACTCTTCAAAATCCACATCTATTCGATATCCCTTCACATTAGCGAGTAACTCTTTTTTTAAAGAACGAGGATAAGTGAAGTTGCCTCTCATTCCAGGTGATCCCAATCCTGAAATCATCAATCCATTGACTTTTTCAGGAGGATATGTAAAAGGAAAATTCACTATAATCGTCTTTTTTCCATATTCATTTAATACATTCCATACTGCCTTACTTTTGCGTTGGCGTAACCATCTTAATTGGAGTTCATAACCATCAGAGGATTCTGAAAAGAAATCAAAAATCCCGTGTTTTCCAGGGTTGGTTCCTGTAACAATGGAGGTCCATGCAGCTGGACTTAGCGGTGGAATTGTGCTCTTGAGAAATCCTTGTGCGCCTTCTTTCATTATTCTTGAAAAAGTTGGAAATTTGTGCAAATAAGGTTTAATTATTTCAAAAGTTCCACCGTCAATTCCGATTACAAAAACCTTCATTTTAGTCAATTACTTCACCGTTTAAAGCGATACAAAGATTCATGACACTATATAAAAGATTTTTTCTTAAAGACTGCGTTATTCTTCGTAGAATTGCA
>JAECRW010000298.1 GCA_016294985.1 Candidatus Sifarchaeum marinoarchaea
TTGCCACTGGTCTGAGTACGCTTCATCTAGTTCCACTACGATCTGATCAACCTTTCCTCTACACTTAGGAAAGAACTTTTGTGCGCTATCTAATGTAATAAAGACACTTGAGCCAAAACTCACTTGGCGAACCTTTCCAGTGACTTCCGCAAAGGCTGCAAGATCCCAAATTTTGGTTTTCACGCTACCGCCGCTCGATCTGTATTTGAGTTTAAGGGTGTTACCAACTGTGGCGTTAACGATCTTGGCATCATCTTCCTCCCCTTCTGCCCAAGTAATTCCATCCATTAGCTGTTCGCTTACTATGGCATTTTTTCCAACTACAAGGTCATTAATAACTTCGCTTTCGTTTTCGGCATTAAACAGATCGCCAAATTCGTTATCGTATTTCGGGTCGATGCCAACAACGGTCGCAGTGGTAGAATTCCCATCAGAATTGACCCAGATAATACAATATCGTTGAATCCGGGGTGCCGCAGTTTTCACGCCCTCGATCTGTAAGATATCATCAAGGATATCTTCATCAAAAGGTTCACCATCAACTCTACTGACTTCAAAGTCTACGCTGCCTCCCAGAAGTTCAACCACATTGTAAAAAATTTGATATGTATTGTCACTGGCTATGTTAAATGCTACGTATAAACTGACAGAGGCCATCACCCCTATCACGGTGAGAAAGTTGCGAGTCTTTCTTCGTCCTAAGTTACGAAGTGCCATCTTGACTAAGCGCTTGTCCCTCCAAAGAAGAACCACTATGATAGCAATAATCACAGGGATGATTACAACAACCAAATTGGCTCCTAAAATCTCTAGCTGCATAATAATTAACTCACAGGGTCGATTTATTTAAGTGTACATCTATGATCACTTAATTCCAGTAAGT
>JAECRW010000023.1 GCA_016294985.1 Candidatus Sifarchaeum marinoarchaea
CGAGGCTGTTGTAAAGGCTTTTTACATCGGCAGCACCGTTCCTACCCCTCAGAACTTTTAACCACCGACGACAGAGCAGGGGGCTAGTGGAGCACCCCAGGGTGTCATCACCTAAACAACTGCTGCGTCTCACATACATGAGACGCCCTCTAATCAACTAATACCCTGCGGATATACCCTTTCGGGTGGGGTAGTTGACTTTACATCAATATCTTTTCAAGAATTCAATATCTTTCCAAGAATTTTCAATAAAACCTCCACTATTTTTAGTTTAAATCAAATGATGTTTGCATATAGAAAATTGGGTAATCTCTTCTTCACTTTCTTTGAATTTACTGAAATAATTTATTCATAGAACGATGAAGTGCTAACAAATGTTATATTAAATATCAGGAAAACCTAAAACTGTATCAGAGGAACACTAATGTATATTTTGATGTATTAAATGCGCTTGGGAAAAACCAAAAATACAGGACATATGCTTTTAAACCTAAAAGAACTTAAATAAACGACGTTTCATAGTCTAAAAACTAAAAGAGAAAAAAATGTGGTAGACATTAGATAACTGCAAAATAGTAGAGGATAACGAAAACATTGACTGAACAGGGGTTGGATCATGGGGCGATTAAAGCGCGGTTTGTATATAGGAAGATTTCAGCCTTTTCATAATGGACATCTCGAAGCCATAAAATACGTCTTAGAAAATATAGATGAACTCATCATTGCTATAGGATCAATTCAGGACAGCCATGAGATTAAGAATCCATTTACAGCAGGGGAACGGCATTATATGATACAAAGCGCACTTCTTGAAGCAGAAATACCCCATGATAAATTTTACATTATATCTATACCAGATATAGACCGAAATGCGGTATGGCTAGCACATGTGCGAACATTGTGCCCGCCATTTGAAATTGTATATTCAAATAATCCACTAGTAGCTCGACTTACAAAAGAGTATGGAGAAACTGCCCAGTTGTCAACTATCCCTTTTTTTAATAGAATGCAATATACTGCAACAGAAGTACGTAGAAGGATTCTCGAAGGGGAAAATTGGGAAGATTTAGTTCCTCCTGCAGTTGCAAACATTATAAAGGAAATTAACGGCATAAAACGCATACGGGATATAGATGCCAGTGAAGGAGATCTTTTCTAGAATAAAAAGAGAGAATATGTGCTGAAAATACAAGTCTAAGAATAGTTTATGGTCTCGATTCCCTCTTTATGTAGTATTCCTCGGGCTGCAATGATTCCTGTAGCGGCGCTAGTAACAATGCCTCCAGACAATCCAGCACCATCTCCAGCCACAAAAAGATTTGGGACTGGTGTTTCGAGTTTTAGATCCACTTGAATCAAGTTTGCATAAAATTTTATTTCTGGTGCGTACAGAAGAGTAGAACTGCTAGCAACTCCAGGGACAACGTTATCTAGTTTATCTAAGCCTTCCGAAATATCAGTTACTATTCGATGAGGAAAGGCCATCGCAATATCTCCAGGTGTTACGTTTAACAATGTTGGCTTAACATTACTTCGATTTATCCTTCCCCATGTACTTCTTCGCCATTGCTTTAAGTCACCAAGTCTTTGTAGAAGAGGTTTTCCCCCTCCTAATGTTGTTGTAATAGCTGCTATGCTCTGTCCATATGCAGTTGTATCTTCTATTGGTTCGGTTAAATTAACTCGAACAAGGAATGCAAAGTTTGTATTTTCACTTTTTTTTGTAAGCATTGCATGTCCATTGACGCCTATTGTAGAATCGTACACTTCCTGCACAACAAACCCTCTGGCATTCGTACAAAACGTTCTTACGAAATCATCATACGTTTTTGAATAAATATGAAACTTCGGATCATAGTTTACTTCGATAACGGGATCCATCACAATAGCAGGTACTTCAACGCGTACTCCGATATCAATTGGACCATGTTTTATGGGGATGTTTAGTTTTCTCACTTGTTCTGCCAGCCAAGCAGCGCCAATTCTTCCAGGTGCCGCTAAAACATAACTACAGTGGATATCAGATCCATCATCTAGTTTTACTTTTCCCTGTTCAATTAGAGTTACTTTTTTTTTGAGAAACAATCGGATTCCTTTCTTGATTAAATCATCTTTAAAATTGGCAATAACACGAGGAGTGTTATCAGTTCCCATGTGTCGTTGAGGTATTGGAACAAATCGAATTCCAGATGCAGCAGCCTTGCGAGCAAGTTCGTTTACTTGTTCATCATCTGCTGTATACACATTTTTTGGAGCACCATATTTTAAAAATACGTTGTCAACATATCGCACTAACTCCCAGCTCAGTTCAGAACTACCAGTTAACGCTTCTAGGTTCCCACCAATATCAGGGCGCAAATTAAGAAGTCCACTAGAAAGTGTACCAGCACCTCCTATACCACTCATCTGCGAACATGGATTACATTTTTCACAGACGCCGGTTATAGTCGCAGGACACTTTCTTTCATTAATATCGCGCCCCATGTCTATTAAGTGTATTTTAAGGTTACTTTTATCTGCCAGTTCCAATGCGGCAAACATTCCAGCCGGACCTGCACCAATTATTACAACATCAGTCTGCAAAAACGTCAACTCAAAGAATCTTTAACCCAATTTGACGATTTACTTTTAGAAGTCAAAAGTAAGCCAGCCTATAAACCAGCTTTAAAGATTTAAAGATTATGTTTCATGTCTCAGATTCGCACTACATATTTCAAACTTTAAACCAAAAAGTACATTCAAAAGAAGATTTTATTCTCTTGAAATAGGCTAATCTCATTCTTCATTGTGAAAAAGAAATGGCAGGGCGGTCGGGAGTTTCCCTTTCTTAATATCTCTAAGAAAGTTTTGAACCCGAGAGTCGACCGAGAATCATGTTAGAGATTCCCTTTTCCGCAAATAGCCACTTTAAGAAGCATAACTTCGGTTCCGGAGACCGACGTCTTATCCTGGCTTGACCACCGCCCTTTTTAGAAACCTACAGAGCCAATTTGGCTCTTTAAAAAGGTTGGCTTGAAGATTCTATTGGCGCAAAACTTGGGCCATGTCTTGAGCGGAAACCAGTGATTTGATATGAGTTACTACTCCGATCTCAGTGTCCCATACGCCTTCTAAAGTGCGTATCTTACTCTGTACAAAATTCCATGCGCTCTCTGTCGAACTCGCAAAGAAATAAAACCCTATATCAAAATCTGCTTGCTGAAATGTATAACCAACAAAAGCAGGTAAGATTGTATCAGTCATAGTTAGTTTAGATAGGGCTTGATAGACCTCAACATCCTTTGTTGGAGCGATATCAATTTTCATCGTGAAGAGAGGAAATTCAACAGCCGTTTCTTGAGCCGCATAAGAACTTTGAAAGTCTGCAAGACTGAATTGGGCTAACCCCTTAAAAGAAGTAATTGGATAGACCATGATCTCTCGAATCTCTTTTATACTGCGTATTCTCTGTAAAATAAAATCGTTTAACGATTCCACATCAACTGCCTGAATCATTATTTCAAGATCTGCCGTTTCAAAGATTTGCCCGATGAATAAAGGTATTACACTTTCTGTTTTTACTAGATTTTTTAATAGAAGTTCGTAGGCAAGTTTATCGTAACCTGCTTCAACATCTAATACAATCATAAAAAGGGTCATCATTAATCACCACTGTTAAATACTATTGTGCCAGTTCTAATATAATGCTGCTATCAATGAAAACCTATTCACGAGAAGGATATAGAGGCATATATATTTTTTCTGCATATTTTTTAGTAGCTTTTGTACCTATATATCGGAATTGTCGTGTTCCTTTGACCGAAATGACCATCTTTTGCCTCGAAAGCTGCAGTTCCTGTTGAGACTAATATGCATAATCGTCTCTCAATTAGTCTATATCACAGAAATCACAGAAAAACTAATATACCTAGATCTTGCCTTAAAATAAGGATAATTACTTTTCTGAAGTCTATGTGAGTCTTTTGTTAGAGTGGTAAAATTGATGCATTTGCCTAGCTCGAAAGATATTCGTCGCATGCGTAAACGATTAGGTCTTACACAAACAGATCTTGCCCAACGCGCAAACGTATCCCAATCACTAATTGCAAGAATAGAGTCAGGATCTGTAGATCCACGACTTTCAACCTTAAAGAGGATTCTTGAGGCATTAGAAGAATCTACTAAGGAACAACGATATACGACTGCAGAAGATGTAATGTGCCAAACGGTTATTTCAACAGGACCAGAAGACCTACTTGCGCATGCAGCAGATCTTATGAGAGAAAACGCAGTATCCCAACTCCCAGTAATTGATAAAGGTAAACAGATTGGCGCTATAGTAGAAACGTCAATCGTAAGTGAAATTATTGATTCTCCAAAAGCGCTTAATAAAAAGGTAAAAGAAGTGATGGGAACACATTTACCTTCGGTCGATCCAAAGGCTAACGTAGAGGATGTTTACAAGTTAATTAAAGAAGGACATCCGGCGGTATTAGTAGAACAAGAAGGAAAATTTTTAGGCATTATTACAAAAATTGATTTAATAAGCTATCACTTTAAGTGGCCACCAGTAGGACCTACACAATAATAACAGTGGTTGATAAAGTAAAAAGCTTTGTTTTTTCAAGATTATAGTTCAACTGCTGAGACATTGAATAAAAGACATAAATTTAGACAGACTCTTCTAGTAGATTAAGAGACTCCTTTAACTTTTCTTGATTTTCTACGCGATATTCAAAACTATTTCCTTTTCTAGTGGGTCTTCTTTCAAGAATATCTTTCTCCATAAGTCTTTTCATGTTTTGTGAAATTGTTGCTTGCGCAATTTCCTCATTGAATTCTCTTTCATATTCTTCTTTAATCTCAGCGGTGGTATGCCAACCAACCGTCAATTTACTCAAAATGAGTTTTATCTTATCCACAACTTTAAGTGGTGTGAGACCATCATCTTGATGCCTCGCAGTTTCTGTTGTTGATTTCTTGGAGTCTATTATGTGCAATTGTTCAACTAATCCTTTTAGATCTGTCTTTCCGATCTGTTCGATCAATTTTTTGAGGGATATGTCTGCTTCTACTACGATCATTGGTTTTCCTGTTTTTGGATCAACTTTGATTTCAAGCCTTGGCATCAATCTACCCCTGCTGTTAACTCTTGTTAAGAAAAATATGCATATTACCTTTAAAAAAGTCGTGTTATATGGGTATTACCTTCAGGGTTAAATTTTTCATTTCTTACGTTAATCATCATTCTGCTGAACTTTTCAGGTTTTTATGTTGCTCACTTCACAAAATGCGCTTCCCAGTAGTTTAACGTGTCAATATGATGATATTAAAGATTCCTTATATGAATTAAGTTAGTTTAGTTAACCTTCTCATATTAAATTTTTATTGTTAAGTTAATTTTTTTGCTTTATTAAATGCTTTTCCCAAAGACCCCCTTATTTCTGATGGAAAAAACAAAAATTGACGACTTAACAGACTATTTATGCTGATTTCATCTTAACATTCTAAAACATTTTACCTATGGAGAGAATAACGATTTTGCCTAAATACTTTATTAATACAATCTCTATTAATTAGTGCTGTTTATTTCATTCTGTTACAACTTCAATCTCCTTCAGGTGTTATTTCACTAAAATACATAAATATGCGAGAAAATATTTTTGAACATATGTTCCAACAAAAACTAATCAATCAACTATTATTTTTAGATATTTTGAATCCATGACGGTTAAAGGTTTCGAAGTTTTTTTGAAAAAATACAATTATAACTACTTCAACAACCTTACAAGACTGCAAAAATAAGGAATTATTGAAAGACGGAGTATTGGAAAAATGTATAAGTTTAGAGTTATTAAGGAGATATTAACAGAATCTGTTTCCGACTAAAACCTAATTTTAGCAGAATCTTGAGCCTTTTGTTTTTGTCGATTAATTTTCCGATGAAATTCTATGATTATTTGAAAAATAAATTAGTATTTTTTGTCGAAATGTTTTATAATTTAATTATTTTATCGAATACGACGAAATCTTAAATTAACACTCCCCTTATCTTCCGATCGATATTCTAAGAAAAGCAAAGCATAACTGGCATATATTAGAACATATGTTCTAACTATCTGTATACTTACTTACATACCACTTGGAGTAGAAATCAATGGGTGTCAGGATTTATAAAGTACTAAAAAATCACCAGAAAAACGCTTTTTTGAATCTTGTATTTAAATAGCTAATAATCATTTTTAGTTCTTGTTTATGCTTATTTTACAGTTTGTAAGATTGTATCGTCTTTTTTTTTAATTTCATGTTACTAAATACATTTATTTCAAAAAATACTTGGTTGCACTCGAAAATGGAAGGAAACGATAAAATACCCCAAATTAACAAATCAACATTAGACAGCTATGAACTTGGGAGGTTGTGAATGTTGACACAGGTATCATTAAATGAACACGAAAAAAAACGCAATTTGCGTGGGAAGTTAGATCAAGAGACAGATGGTGATTACCATTACTTAGGCGGAGGGGTAATTAGTCCAACCATTTCACTTGAGTCATATCTTTTGAAAATATTGCAAGATGGCCCGATGACCCGGGGTGAACTTTCTGCTGTGACAGGTATACCCAGAACTACACTATATGACACTTTAGTCAAACTAATCATGCAAGACAGAGTTGAAAAATTTTCATCAAGTAAGCGCAAACGAGGTCGTCCAAACGTTTACTATCGTCTAGTATCAACTTAAACTGCAAAATTCTTCCTCATTCATATAAGCTCACTTCCTGAGCGATTTTAAATGCTCTTGCAACGATTACATCCGAATAACTTTGGAAATATGCTTTCAGTTTATAGAGATCCTCGTCTTGCACTAAAATAGCACTTTCACCTACTTTGTCATAACTATGAAGTGCGTCTAATAGACCTAACTTCTTTTGACGCTTTCTGCCACTTTTTGTATCCCACTCATAATAGAAGCCGTACAAACCTTTAGTAAACTCGACTCTTCTAGGGTTCTTTTGCATGCCTTTTCGCATATCGTAGATCATTAGAACTGGAATGATTATCACCCCTTTAAGGAAGAATTTTGTTGAATGACAAGGAGAAGCGATAATGAAAATTATAGATAAATGGATTTTCAAAATTTTATGTATTATCAAGATACCTCCTAAGATGGGATCAATATATATAAGAAATAATGGCATTTCTTGTAGAAATGAAATAACCTGACTTTATTTTCAAGTCGCATTCTTGAAATAAGGGGGCAAATAAGGTGGATCGTCAATCTACGGTTGATGCGATGTTTGATAAGCATATGGAAAAGGCGCCGCAAATATTTAAGAACAGAAACGCACTCAGTATCCATTATGTTCCAGATGAACTCCCACATCGAGAGGCACATCTAGATAAAATGGTTTCCATCCTTGTTTCTTCATTAAAGGGCGGTACACCATCAAATATCTTCATCTACGGAAAAACGGGGACCGGAAAAACAGCAGCAGCCAAATTGGTATTAAGATCACTAGTATCCAAAGGAAGAGAAAAAAGCATTCCTCTGATCAACTCATATATTAATTGCAATCAGATTAATACAAATTATAGGGTATTAGCACGTCTCTGCGAGGAAATTGGAATCAAAGTTCCCTTCACAGGACTTCCTACTGATGAAGTCTATTCAAGATTTCGAGAAGGCTTAGATACCACTGAACAATTATTGATTCTTATTCTTGATGAAGTAGACAAGCTTGTCACTAGAAGTGGGAATGATGTCCTATATGATCTCACTCGCATGAAGGTAGATTTGGAAAAGGCAGGAGTAAGTTTAATTGGGATCACTAACGACCTTAAGTTTAAGGATCAATTAGACCCCAGGGTTTTAAGTAGTTTAAGCGAAGAAGAACTATTTTTTGCTCCATACCAGGCCATTGAATTACAGAGTATTCTAACTCAGCGGGCGAGGATGGCGTTTCAAACAGATGTGTTAGATTATGGCGTCATTAACTTATGTGCCGCAATTGCGGCCAGGGAACATGGCGATGCAAGGCGCGCTTTAGATTTGCTAAGGGTAAGTGGGGAATTTGCTGAACGCCAAAAACTTAGCAAAGTTACTGAAGATCTTGTAAATCAAGCACGAAAGCGTATTGAACAGGCAACCGTTGATAAATTCTTAAAAACACTCCCAATTCAATCAAAAACAGTTCTGCACGGCATTTATTTGTTAGAAGTCAATGGAAAAAAAGAAATCTTTAGCGGAGATATCTATGATGTCTATTCCGAAATTTGCGGAATTGTAGGTCTAGATAGATTAACACAACGGCGGATCAGCGATTTTATAAATGAACTTATTATGCATGGAATCATTGCTGCGCAAGAAATAAGCCGTGGACGGTACGGTCGCACTAGAAGAATACAATTAAGCATTCCACCAGAGCAGGTGAAACGCGTACTAGAAGATGAGGATAAGACTGGTAGATTAAAACAAGTAACTGAATATGTACCTACTTTGCTTCGCCAGTGACCTAGTTAAAATTGATTTCTGTTACTTTTTTTGTGTTTAGGTTAATTATAGGTACGATACCAGGTGTTGGATTAATATTTATTCTTTTTTGATAGTTTGTCTGATCTTGAAACGCCCCTGAATTGATAACAGTTACCCCTCGGTATACCGTTACTCCATTTGTATGTGTATGTCCAGCATGGAAGATATCTGGTATCTCCTCAATAACTAGGAAGTCATTAGGTTCATGGGCTAATGTAGTTTTTCCACCCCAGCTTGGAGCTAGATGTCTTGCTCGTAATAGTTCAACCATTGCTGAATCAGGAGTTTCAGTTTCAATTATTGGAATGCTTTCAACTACATCATCAAGAGATCTACCATGATCCATTAGAACTTTTATATTGTGGATATTAATGTATGCTGGGCTACCTAAAACTTGCACATTGGGCATTTCATATAGGTCTGCTGCAAATTCCCTAGGGATCGGTGGTTGTGGTAATGCTTGTCGTGTTGCATCATGGTTCCCAGGTATGATGATTATTTCAATATGCTCTGGCACTTTTTTGAGGAGTGTGCCAACCTCGTCATATTGACGATAGATATCCTTTATTATTAGTTCTTTTTCTTGGTTTGGAAAGATCCCAATGCCTTCAACAAGATCTCCGGCAATGAGTAAATATTTTACACTTCTGCCGAATTTTCTTTCCTTTTCGCCTCCCACTTCTCCCTTCAACCACGATATAAATTGTGCAAAGACTTCATTCAAGAATTTTGCAGATCCTACATGTAAATCAGAAATCAGTGCCGCACATATAGGAATAGGCGCTCCCTTCCACGTATGAGTTGTAGGAATTTCAGGAAGGAGTATATCCTTTACTAAAAACGCACTTTTACGCATAGCACCATGTATACAAATCACTTGATCATCTAGTAATCGTTCCGCTTTTCGAACTATGTTATACTCTTTTTGAGGAACAATCACTTGAATAGTTCCTGAGGGATCTTCAATTTCTAAAAAGTATCCTCCTACTTTAGTCTCTGCTTTTAAAGTCAACATTCCTATAATTTGGAAGTCTTCCCATTCGTCTGAACTATGTAATGCTGCTATTGGTACGGAATTTCGAGTGTCGCTCCGTTCTTGAAGGAGTTTTTTCAGTTTATTATATCTTGATAGAAAAAGGTTTGCTAAATTTTCAATTGGGACTTTTGAAGTAATTTTTTTAGAGTTAGGAGTTTTCAATATAGTAATTTCTGCCTCAACATCCTTTGCATCTATTAAATTCCTTTCTGGAGCATCTTGAAGCAAAGAGTCTCTTTTAATAACAGGTGATGCAATTTCAAAATCTCTTTTGAATATATCTGTTCCTACTGAACGTGTTTTCCCTTTAATTGACGGTTCTATGGAATTCAGGAACTCTTTTGTGATTACTAACGGACTTTTGGGTAATTGATTTGCAGTTTCAATAATTTGCTTGATTAAACTTTCTGGTTGCTCTTTTGACATTAAAAGTTCAAGAACATCTGATCCAACTTGATAACCTGAAGAAATGAACTCTTTCAAAAATTCTGAAGCTTTGGATTTTATACGAGAAGTCATTCTAACATGTTGCTCCTTCATTCTTGATCTTTTATGGTTTATCGGAAGTTATAATCTTTTCTTCATTTATAAGATTTCCCGACAAAATTCGTCCTATGGGCCTATTTCATTCTGAAACGAGGTCTGCGATATCGAGGGCAATCTCGCTAATAATATCCTCAATTTCTAAAATGTCTTTTAAATCTAAGAATAAATCTATCGGCTGCTTAGGTGTTTGTTTTACAAGAATTGCTTCTACCTTTTCATATTGTTTTAGAAATTGCTTCCTAATTGTAAGAATTTTATCCGCAAGAACAGGATCTTTATTCAAGACAGCGTTGAATGCCTGTTGATGCAT
The DNA here is from genome assembly GCA_016294985.1 of Candidatus Sifarchaeum marinoarchaea. GTDB lineage: Archaea > Asgardarchaeota > Sifarchaeia > Borrarchaeales > Borrarchaeaceae > Borrarchaeum > Borrarchaeum marinoarchaea. The sequence continues at coordinate 10,408 of JAECRW010000023.1, forward strand.
TTTGACAACAAATTCATTCAGCGATCTAAATGGATCAAAAATTTGGTTATATTCGGCACGATTATAAGTTTCTAATGAAAAAACCTTTTCAGCTATCTCAACGGCCCGATCAGCCAGATTTTCTAGACTTTTTGCAAGTACTCGAAAGTCCAGACATTCAACTGGGGTTACATTCATTCTTTCAGAAAGAGACGGATTTTGAATAACCGCTCTAAGTTGTCTTACAGCCAAAAAATAGAATCGATCGACTTCATCATCTCGATCGATCACATTTTGTGCAAGCTTAATATCATTGTCAAAAAATGCGACCAATGAATCCTTATGCATTTTATTTGCGAGCAAATAGATTCTTCGTAATGTTTGATCAATTTGAACACCTGTAGGTGCAATTAAGGCTTGAAGAACTATTTCAGAGGCGCTTTCCTCTACAATCTCTATCCCCACCAATCGACGTACAATTTTCTTTACATTTTCACGTTCTTCAGGACTAAGCCGTTTCTTAGATGTGACTTTTATTCTATCATAACCTAATAAATAGGAGCTTAGAATTCCTCGTCTGATATTTTGCTCCATTGGAATTGTAGATTCTGTAAGTTCATTGATGCTTTCAACGTGAGGTGCCAGAACTAGTGAGCCATCCGCTCGTTCAATTACATGGATAGGATCCCCACGTTTTAAATGACGTTTGGTAACCCATTTTTTGGGTAATGAAATAAGAAAGGTTCCCTCGATACCTCCAGTTTGCTGCAGTTTCCTAAGTTCCAACTATATTCACCTGCCTCTTTAGAGTTCGTTAATAATGAATCTATGGATATATATAAACTTCATATTTACTATATATTCATATGAAATAATGAAATTATATAGAATTTGTTATTAGAAAACGCTTCAAAAGGTGTTTATATCGCCCAAGAAGTATTAATCAATTGGTAATGGCTCTCAGTAACAAAGATTATAAAAGTAAAACCTATTTTATCTTCATTCCTTTTAATAAATTTGCCATCAATATAACTGCTACAAGATCAGCCGTTGTACCAGGGTTAAGTTTATTATCAGCATCCCGCAGACTTGTATCGAAACGATTTAATGCCGCGGTGCCTTGTTTTGTTAGAAGTCCTCCCAGATCAAGTACTTCCTTTGCTCTGTGTGATATTTGTTTTGCAACTTCTCCACCTAGTTTTCTTTGAATAAGCGTGTCTGGGATACTTGAGAGAAGAAATAAGAATGTTTGTACCGTTGCAATATTGACATCATCTGTGGATTCATATATTTGTCTGAAGAACGGATATCCTTTATCCAATGAAATTTCAAGAGCAGTAACAAATTCTTTGGATATAGTGTCCCATTCTTGAGAGATTTCCATTGTTTTAAAAAGATTAATTTCTTTTTCCACCAGTTTGTTCCACGTATGCTCTTCAGTAACGTCTGGTGCGTCATCAACTTTGCCCATGCCACCTGGAGAAACTATTGAAATAGCCTTGTAGAGATCAAGAGCGTCTTGTGGAGTTGTGGCACGAACAATAAGATCAAAATTTTTTCTAAGTTTTTCAATTTCAATTTCCCTGGTATTAATCAGTGAACCACCAGCAGTCGCCAAAGGAATCATCAGTATTACCATGCCTAAACTGGTGTTTGGTTCATTCCATTGCCTGACATCGTGAATAGCTTGTAGAATCCATCTACCTATACCCACATCAGAGGGTTTTATCTTTTCTTCTTGGAGTTTTACGCCTTGAAACGCCGCTTTTGCAACTGCAGGACCAATTGCAACTGCTCCCGCAATATAATGTTCAAATCTTGTGTCTTTAAAATCAGCAGCTCGATGTACGTTTCCAGGCTTTGGCCAACCACTAACTTCTAATGCTGCTGCAAGTTGGGCGCAACATTGAATTTTAGTGACCCATTCTTCTTCGTGCATTTTCTCTTCTTCCTTCCAGCGTGAATTATTATTTTTCATCCCAGAATGCCCTTGTACGGGCGAATTCTTTTTCAGCATTCCACAATGCCTTAAAAAATTCTCGTTCTGAGTTATATTTTCTTGCAAGAATGCGAGAAGCTGTTTGGGGACCAATTCCTCTTCCTGCTAATGCTATAACTGCTTTTTTACCATATGCTTCTACCAGTACTGAGGATAGACCTGCTCGATCAATTTCTTTCTTTTCTTCTTTAGATAGTTTCATTTGCGCTTTTTGATGTTTTAATGCTGTTTTCAAGGTAGTATTTCTCGAAAAAACGACACCTAAAAAGACGCATTTGCATTTTGGACATTTTAGTTTTTCATCCGTGATGTATTTTACTTGTCTGACACTTTCCCATTGACCACAATGCATACAAACGAGTTTAATGCGCTTGTCATTGATTTTATTTTTCACTGCTTCTATCAATACCGCTTCAGGTCTTGCTGATCTTACATAACTACCTGACTTCGCATTATTAAGGGCTAAAAGAGAAAACGGAGATGCATAGTCAACTGATGCTTTTTGAATGATATCAATCGTCTTTAGACCATTAATAAATTGCGATAAGATCTTTTTTGTATTAGGAATATCCAACTTCTCTAACTTTATTTCCCTTAAGGTCTCCGTAACTGCGGCAGTATCTCTATATGCACGGAGTAATCTTTCAATAAGACTGGAGTGAAATTCTGCTCCTTTATCGATTATTCCGAAACGCTGTGCAACTTGACTGAATCTCCATAAAAATAAGGATGAACGGCTTAACGAGAGGTCCAATATGTGCTCTGCATGTTCTGGGTTTTGTTTGAGTAACTCCGGAATGATTTTAGGATTTATACGAGTAGCTAACTGTAACTGGATCGTATAAGGTGACGATCGCATTACAACATTCGCACCCATTTCGGTAGTAAGTAAGGCGGAAAGTAGTTCTCCGATCGTTTCGTTTATTTTACTGCCAAAACAACAATGGATAATAATGTAATCTCCAAAGGCTTCAACAACTATCCTATCATGTGTTGGAATTGGAACGTCACTTTTTATTTGATGCTCAATAGTATTGAGTAAGATTTCTTTAGCATTAGTTGAAAGATGAGATCCATCAAAGAGTTCATGGATATTCTCATTATTTCGATATGCCCTTTCTAATCTGGCCCTTAATTCTCCTACTTCTTTTGCGACTTTGTAGGGAACTGGAATTAATTCTCCTACCCATCCTGGGATAGCTCCAGTGGGATCTTTGGCAGGTGTCACTTCAATCTTATTTTCATTTAGATTAAGTATCTTCCAAGGTCTCCCCCTTACGATGAAAACCGTACCCACTTTCGCTTTGGTTGCAACAAACTCATTATCGAGCGACCCAATAGGTCTATTTGTGGTTATATCATTTACCAGCCAACGTTTGCCAACATCAGGAATCGTAGAGACTCTATTGTAATAAAATAACAAAGTCTTTCTGCTTCTTTTTAAAATCCCATTATTTTCCCAGATAATTTTTAATTGGAGCATTAGGTCTATTGTTTTGTTTAAAGATTCTGTATCCAGATTTGCATAAGGATATGTCCTTTTAACGATTTGTTCAACCTCTCTTATAGTTACCTCTCTTCTATCCAAGACTATTCCAGCAATTTGATGCGCTAACACGTCTAATGCATTTTCATGAATTAAAATGTCTTCAAGTTCACTTTTTAGTGCTTTTGAAACTATAATTGCGGATTCATAAATGTCATCAAAATCCATGGTAATGATAGTGCCCCTTGACACTTCACCAATCTTGTGACCAGCTCTCCCTACCCTCTGGATTATTTTTGAAACTTGGCGAGGACTCATAAGTTGAATTACTTTATCTACGCTTCCTACATCAATTCCTAATTCAAGAGAAGATGTGCAAACAATGGCTTTTAGTTCTTGCGACTTAAATTCGTTTTCTGCTTGTATTCTAACTTCTTTAGCTAAGGAACCATGATGAATCCCATAATTAAAATCGGGATCAAGTAGTCTTAAGTGACTTGAAAGCATTTCTGCCATATCACGTGTATTAGTGAAACAAAGCACAGAGTTATTGCTTTTTATATGATGTGCGATGCGATTTATTCGAGCAGCAACTTCTGGAGTGGTATATAGTTTTTTAGCGAGAGATCTATCTTCCGCTGTAGGTAATGGGTTTTCAATAGTAATTTCAAATTCTTTTTCTGTATCGGTCCTTATTGTCTCAATTGGTCTCCCTATTCCTACTAAAAATCTCGCCACACGTTCTGGGCTGCCAATTGTTGCAGAAAGCCCTATCCTTTGAAATTCTCTCTCTGTTCGTTCTCTAAGTCGTTCAAGACCAACGGCTAACTGAGTGGCACGTTTGCTATCTACAATTTCGTGAATCTCATCTACAATTACAACTCTGACATTTTTTAGATGTGCTCCCATTCTCTTAGCCGGTAAGATCGATTGAAGGGTCTCTGGCGTTGTGATAAGAATGTGTGGAGGGTTTAACGCTTGCTTTCTTCGTACGCCAGGAGATGTATCTCCATGTCTTATCTGTATAGAAAGCCCCAGTTCTTTCCCCATTTCGATAATTCTTCGGAAAATATCGCGGTTGAGCGCTTTTAGAGGCGTGCAATAAAGAACTTGTATTCCTATAATTGGTTTATTTCTGTTTTCTTGAATTAATCTATTAAAAATAGGAAAAATAACTGCTTCTGTTTTCCCTGTGCCTGTAGGTGCAATTACTAATAGATTTTTGCCCTCCAAAACCTTAGGTATGGCTGCATTTTGTATCGGGGTCGGCTTTACAAAGTTATACTTTTGTATAGTCTTTTGTATTTCCTTGTGAAACAGAGTGAAACTACTCTGCGATTTAACCGCATCCTGCAAATTCTACTCACCTAAGTTTTCAGAATTCGAATTGATTTACCTAATTTTTGAAGCAAGAGTCGTTAAGAAATGTAAGGTCGAAAAGTAGATAAATCCCACTAAGAGTGTAAAAGTTTGATAGATATAATTA
>JAECRW010000147.1 GCA_016294985.1 Candidatus Sifarchaeum marinoarchaea
TGCAAGGGAAAAGTAGTTGTAGAAAAATCGCGATTAAAATGTCCTGTCTGTGGAGAAGGTGCGCTAGTAACTAGAAGAGGTAAGTATGGAAGATTTTTGGCGTGTGACCGCTATCCAGACTGCAAAACCACCATAAGCTTATATAGCGGCGATAGAGTGCTGAAAAAGGTGTGTGAATGCGGGTGGCCAGTAATCTCAAGATTATCTAAGCAAAAGAAAAGGTACTATAAGTGTGCGAATAAGGAATGTACAGTAAAAATCGATTATAAGGAAGCAAGGAAAAGCGAATCAGGTTTTGTTAAATGTCCTGTTTGCGGTAAAGGTGAGTTAATCGAGAGGATAGGAAAATATGGTAAATTCATAGGATGTTCAAATTATCCCGAATGCAAAACTACCATCGCCTTATACGAGGGGGATAGACCCCTCAAGCGATCATGCCCTAAATGTGGGTTTTTGCTCATTTCAAGACTCAGTAAGCAGAAGAAACGCTATTATAAGTGCCCAAACAAAGAATGCGATTATGTTGACTTTCCAAAGACAACGATCAAAAGCAAAACAAGTTAATATGAAAAATGAGATATATTTCAAACAAAAAGAAAAACATGGGGCGTTTCACGAAGTAGATGTTGGATAACGATTATTATGAGGACGCTTATTAAAAAGATTGGATACGACTATATACTCTTCGTCTCGGTTCTAGTTTACGATTTGTTATTCCTCAAGGATCTCATCCACAATTCAAAGAGATATCGAAGGACTGTTATTTCCCTATTCGCAGTTAGCCTAATGGCATTCCTTACCTTAGTTTACGCTATTCTGAATGTATTTACGGTCAGTGTGCGGAATAACTCACTTATTTTAATTGGATATATCGCTATACTAAGTTTATTCTTAGCTTCAACATGGCGGGCAAGAGTTAGTATCGCGCCCCCGATAAAACCAGTAGAATCGTCCTCTCTTTTTTTTCATCCCACAGCCGAATCTCCAACCCACAGCCTATTCTTCATGCATGAACTCTTAGAAGCGGCACAAAAGGCAAGGCTTAGTAGTGATCTTGAAAAGACATGGAATCTCTTACGATACTTCCGGAGCATCTGGAAAGAGATACTTATCCAAAAAATAAAAAAAACTCTGTATAGGTAGCACTTTTTGCTTAGAATCTATTTCAAGAATAGAAATCATAATGATTTGCGATTAAGAGATTGTTTAAAGATTTTAGCAATTTGTTTAGCAAGGTGATCCCAACTGAAGTTTTGCATCACCCAGTCTCGTCCCTTTTTACCCAAAGATTTTCTTAACTCATTATCATTCAAAATAGAGATCACAGTTTCTGCAATTTGTTTAGGATTCTTTTGTTCAATGAGAATCCCAACATTTCCGTAATTTAAGGCTTCTGGAATTCCACCCACCCTTGAAGCAACCACCGGAACTTCAGTAGCCATAGCTTCAAGCATAACCACTCCCAGGCCCTCCGTATCACCTTTTGAGTCTATAATCGCAGGCAGGATAAAAATATCAGCAATCGAATAAAAATAAGGGAGTTCTGTGTCTGGTACTGTTCTACAGAATTTAGTACTATTCATAACCCCTAATCTTTTCGCCTGAGCTATCAAGGAATTAATTTCAGGGCCATCTCCTACTATTACTAATTGGACTTTTGGAAACTCTTTTTTGATAGAGGGCAGAGCATCTATAAGATATCTTATGCCTTTCCGCTCTACCAATCTACAAACAGTAAGAAGAATAGGGTCGCCAGAGCAGTTATATTCATCCCTAATAAAGGTTCCGTCTAAATTGGGATTGAATTTATTAGGATCTACGCCAGGATAAACCATTTTTAACTTGTCGCGGTCAACGCCCATACGTTCAATTTCTTTTTTTGTGAAATTCGAGTTGGGTATTATTATATCAGCAATTTGAAAAACCAACTGAAGAGCAGGTATCATAAAGCGATATTTTGATTGAGTAAGGGCAATCTCAACAGGAAAAGTCCCAACTATCAGTGGGCGGTTAAAAATTCGCTTAACAATGATGCCAATGAGACCTTGTGGAATTGCCCAGAACGGACAGATAATGTCAATGTTATAGGTCTTACAAATATCTATGGCCTTCCTCGCAGCATTTAGCAAATAGAAACCCGTTAATAATTTTGCCCAAGTGGATTTTTCGAGATTAGCTGGCATTCTATTTCGATAGGTCAAGGTTTGTAAAAAAGGAGGGCGCATATACGAGAAACGATGCACATGAATGCCGTCTAAGATTTCATCTTTTGGTATTTGGCCAACGCCTGGCAGCTTTTGATCGTGAGGGGAAACAACATGAATTTCAAAACCAAGTTTTACAACCCGAGTAAACAATTCAAAAAGAAATGGAGAGACTGGATCGTTTAGATATCTAGGAAATGAAGGTGTGATTACTACTGCTTTATAAGTCATGAATTCGCACCAGAATCGCTATTAAACAAATGATCAAATGAGTCAATACGAAAGATAATCAATCCTTACCCTACATGGTAAGATTTCAGTGAGATATCATTAAAGAGTTTAACCCTACATAGATAGATTGTTGAAAGATTAAGAATTGAAAAGTTAAGTGAATTGTTCATTAAAGTTTTAATTTAAATTTTTCAGGTAGCGAAAACTATATGGTAAAATATTGCTTTTTCCACAAATCTTTCTTTAAATGATACCTATATACAAAAAGGAAAAATTCACCAATAACTTAATGATGTAAGGAGGGAAAAAAACGAATTCAGAAATCCCTGAGGAAAGAAAACTCACTGAAATAGAATTGTATGAACTTACTGTCCCAGGCAAGATCTTGGGAAAAGAGGTTGTAGATGCCAGCGCCAAACGCATCGGCATAGTACGTAGCATCCGTCTCAGCCTTTCGGCTCTTCCTCAAATAAAGGCTGAAATTTTTATTAAAGGCCTTGAAGTCGAATTCCCCGTGGATATAGAAAATATCCAAGCCGTAGGAGATATTGTACAACTAAAGACAGTTATCAAAGAGGCGCGTGGAGTAGACGTGCGTGAGGTCATGAGCCTTCGAAAAAAGATTTTAGAAGAAATTAAAGCATATATAGCCAATATATAGTAAATATATAGCCAATTATAACCATTAGGAGCGGATCCGTTTCAGTTTTTCAAGGGCTTCAAGCCATAAAATAGTAAGTCTCCCAATCGCCATAAGTTCGTCGGAGTCCTTTTCTTCGTTTAATCTTTTTGTTAAGTTTTCAATTTGTGAGGAAATTGCGTGATCTAACTCTACCAGTATAGCTTCTTTCTCTAATTCTTGAACTTCAGCTTCATCAGATACGATTAAAACCTTTTTTCCACATTGAGGGCAAATGATGTCATCTTTTAATTGAAAGAGAGGACCAGAACACTCTGGACATGCCTCATTTAACATTGTTGCGCCCTGACGCATCAATTCAACTGCTTTTTGAATGCCTGTCTCCTCATTTTTTGTATCAGATTCTTTCAATTATCTCGCCTTTTTTGATTGTATGGTGAAAAAGCTTTAAAAAGTTCCTTACTTCCGTATATTTTGAGAGAATGTGATTAATTTACTTATGGCATAATTGCTGATTAACATGGAGGCTAAACAAATGAGCGAGGAAGCGCAGGAAAAGTTAAAGCAAGTCCTGCAAGTACTTAGAATGATTTCAGAAGATACTAGTGTTCCTAGAAATATTCGAAGGGCGGCGAACGAAAGTATGGAAGCAATAGAGACCGACAAGGTGGAAAGTGCCGCTGTTAAAGCTTCCAACGCGATTTCGATCCTAGACGAAATCTCACAGGATCCTAATTGCCCATTGCATGCCAGAACAAGAATATGGAACGCCGTAAGTATTCTAGAGACGATACAGGATTAAATCAATACAATTTCTCATTCTCATTTTTTCTTTTCGTTTTAATTGATTAGTTTGATGAGAAAATTAAGTTCAGCTGTTTCTTCGACTAATTCAGCAAGGTAATATGCGTCCTTCAAACTTTTTGTTGAGACTGCAACAATTCCATGACGAGCTAAAAGGCAGACACTATTTTCTTTTAAATGATCTGCTACAAGTTCAGCCAGTTTCTTAGAACCCGGTTCGGCATATTTCACAATGGGAAGCTTACCAATGGCAATTTGGCCCTCAGCAGTTAATAATTCAATGGGTTTCTCAAGAATCGCAAAAATGGTTGAATAAAGAGAGTGAATATG
>JAECRW010000148.1 GCA_016294985.1 Candidatus Sifarchaeum marinoarchaea
GAACACAGGGATCAGAGTGATGAAACGAACTTACAAATTTCGCGTGTATCCGACCACACAACAAAAGATTACATTAACTCAATGGCTTACCACCTGTCGCATTTTGTATAATAACGGTCTGGCAGAGCGAAAAAATCAATGGGAAACTCACCAACACTCAGTTAGTTATTGTGAGCAAGCCAACCAACTAACAAATGCTAAAAAGACCAACCCTTTTTTGAAAGAGATTCACTCACAGGTGCTTCAAGACGTGCTGAGAAGACTGGATAAGACCTTCAAGAACTTCTTCAGGCGTATTAAGAAAGGTGAAAAAGCAGGCTACCCACGCTTCAAAGGTAAATATCGATATGACTCCTTTACCTACCCACAAAGTGGATTCGCTCTTGATTACCAAAAGAAGAAACTCCGCCTCTCGAAAATTGGAAGTATCACGATTACACTCCACCGCCCGATACCAACTGAAGGAGTAATCAAGACTTGTACCATAAAACGCGACTTAGACCACTGGTATGCTTGTTTTGCAGTAGCACTTCCTGATTCCGCTCCTCGTACTCAGCAAAGAGGAATAAAGAGTGCGATAGGGGTGGATGTTGGACTGAAGAGTTTCCTGACGTTAAATAATGGGGACACCATAGCTAACCCCCGCTGGTTGAGAAACTCAGAGAAGAAAGTAGCGAACGCACAACGAAGGCAAGCTAGGAAGGTTAAGGGCTCAAATAACCGTCACAAACAGAACAAGAAGGTAGCACAGCTACACAGGAAGATACGCAATCAGCGAAAGGATTTTCATCACAAGCTCAGTAAGAAACTGGTCGATACCTATGATTTAATTGTGTATGAGAACCTTACGATTACCAATATGGTGAAGAATCCGCATTTAGCCAAGTCGATTAGTGATGCAGGCTGGGGACAACTCATGTGGTTTACGGAGTACAAAGCGGAGGAAGCTGGTACTTTAGTAGAGTATGTGAGTGCCTATAACACCACACAACTGTGTAGTAGATGTGGGAAGCTTGTTCCAAAAACACTTGCAACCCGTATCCACAGCTGTCCTTACTGTGGACTTGATGTAGCACGAGATCATAACTCCGCCATCACGATTTTACAGCGATCAACCTCATTATCATCATTATCAGGGCAGGGACTGTCCATCGAGCCTGTTTGACATATCCCGTTGGGGAATGGATGATTCAGGAAGCCAGCCTACTTGTAGGGTGGTAGTTCACTGTATTCGTTCTAATGCCCTTATTGCTGCTTCACGCAAGAATTTATCCTTTGATTGTGCGGCTTCCATAAGTTGTGGACTGGCTAGTGGGTCACCGATATATCCAAGTGCTTCAGCAGCATAGGCTCTCAAAAACTTCTTTTGTCGTAAACGTCCTCCTTCAAGGATATCCATAGCTAGATCGAATCCACTCTTATCGCCAAGTCGACCCAGAGAACCAGCAGCACTCAATTGCATTCGCTTATTCTTATGTTTCAATAAACCTTTTAGAGAATCGATGGCATCTTGACGAGCTATTCCAAGTTCACCAATTGCTTCGCAACTCCACTGACTCACTGACAGATCATTATCAGAAAGCAACTCAACAATTGGCGATAAGGCCCTTTCATTGTCAAAACGCCCTAGTGAACGTGCAGAATATTGGCGCACGCCGCTATCTTCATCTTTTAACGCATTTATAAGGGGTTCTAATGCCCTTTCATCCCTGAATTCACCAAGACTGTTTGCTGCTTCTCGTCTCACCATTCTATTCTTGTCTGACAATGCAGCAATTAGTGGTTCTACAGCTCTAGGATCTCCTATGCTTCCTAATGCCAGTGCAGCGTTCATCCGAACTTTTTTATTCTTATCTGATAAGTATAACATTATCTCTTGAATTCTATCAGGATCTTGTTGAATAATATTGTTAAGTTTCCTATAATTTTCAGAGGTCAAGTCTTTTAGTAAATCCTTAATTTCGTCGTCTTTTACTATGCCAACGAGTTTTCCAAGATCTTTGAACTTATCAAGCATTTCTTTCACCTATCCACAGAAGGGTTGTCATTCGCATGTATGGTTAAGATGATCTATTTAATTTTATCTGTTTAGTAGAATATACGACCAAAGCATTTCCGCGAGAATTCTTGTTGAAAATCATGTGGACATATTGGATAGGGGTATTTCTCTAAAAATAAGCCATTTAAAGTGAGTTGGATTATATAGTCGAAAACTTGAAAAACAAAGTAGAAAAATACGTAATCATTTTAAAAGTGACAATATAGGCCGCCAGCCGTGTGATTCAAATGAGTTTTTTAGAACGATTTCAAAAATATAAGCAAGTTATTGATAAGGAATTGGAATTATTTCTTGCATCTGCAGTTAAGAAATATAAACAGTCAATCAACGCTGACGTGTATCAGGAAATACATGATTATGTAATGAGAGGAGGCAAACGGCTACGTGCATTAGCTTTATTTATGGCAAATAAAGCGGTAGGCGGTCAAAATGAAGATGTAGCGCTTAAACTGTCAACATGTGTTGAATTGTTACATAATTCTACCCTTGTCCATGATGATATAATTGACAGGGATGATAAACGTCGTAATGCCCCTTCTTTCCATATAAAGTTTCAAGAGTTTTATAAACAGATAGATGATCTAGATGAAGCGAAAATTCGCCGTTTTGGTGAATCTGTCGCAATTTTAGCAGGAAATATTCTGTATGAACTTGGCCTTGAGGTCATTTATCATTTACAAATTCCTGATAAAATCAAATCAAAACTTGTTGAAATATACGCATCGACCTATAGGAAAGTAAACGAGGGTCAACTATTGGATCTCGCATTTGAAGACCGATTTGATATTACGGAAAAAGAGTATTATGAAATGGTTCAGCTTAAAACTGGTGCCTTATTTGAAGCAGCTGTATTAATGGGTATAACACTTGCACAAGGTTCGAACCCACAAATTGACACATTTGTTTCATTTGGAATTCCAGCTTTTACAGCATTTCAAATTCAAGATGACATTTTGGGGACTTTTGGAACGGATAAATGGGGGAAAAATATCGAAAGCGATCTTCGCGAAGGAAAAAGAACTTTACTAGTGATAAAAACTCTTGAGAAACTAAGTGGAGCAGACAGAGAGTTTTTTATTTCGAGAATCGGGAATCAAGACGCAACTTCTGAAGAACTAGAGCGAGTTAGAAACCTTATAAAGAGCAGCGGTGCGTTGGACTACTCGAAAGCAACAACAAAGGAACTGATTATAAGGGCTAAGAATCAGTTAATAATCGAGACATCACTAAAAAAAGAAGGGTTAGAGTTTTTTGAAGCATTCGCTGATTTTCTGATTTCTAGAGCCTTTTAAACTCTATTCTTTTGTTTTAAGCAAATGTCACATGCTGAAAGTTTGAATCAATAGGATTAAACTGAAGGCCATCACAGTAATTATTACTATGCCCTCGTAGACATCTAGATGTCCATCATCAAGTATCGATGTCTTAATTAGATAAACTACAGCTACGCCTACAGCTAACTGAAAGATTATCGCCGGTTCTAAAGGAATTAATGCTATAACACCAATGAAACCAATGATTAAGGTATAACTTTGGAGTACACCTGCTAATGTATTTCCCAGAGCTAAATGTAATTGTCCTTTCCTTGCGCTAATCAAAGCAATTGCATGTTCTGGAATAGAGCCCGATGCTCCAATTAGAACACTGATGATGATAATAGGTATCGTTGGATTAAACTCGAAAAAGATTTCAACGCTGTGTGTAATTAATTCAGCACCAATACCTATTCCTGCAAAACCAACGATTAATAGAGCAGCCGTTGTTTTCTTCGATAATTTATGGGCGTGCGCATCATGGGCTTCACTTTCGGCATCCTCTTCTTCAACGTCTTTCAAAGATTTTCCAAAGAAAATATACACTATATACATGACATATGTGAGCACGAGAATTGCCGCTGCTTCTCTGGGAAGAAATTCCTTACCTGGTTCTAAGAAGAGTAGATATTCAGCTATCCCTAAAATCAAAACCAAACCAAGCATAGCGATGGTAGCACGCATGAGATCGCTCTCAACTGCTATAACTGCTTTAGGCACCTTCATGTGCGATGAATGTGCTTGCCTTGCTCCTATTAGGATCACTATACCAACAAGAAGCACATTAAATAGCGCGGCTGCGAATACTAGAAGAACCGCAAATTC
>JAECRW010000149.1 GCA_016294985.1 Candidatus Sifarchaeum marinoarchaea
CGTGCTAAAGACAAATTCGTCCTCTGAAGAATGAGTTTTAATATAAGTACCTATTTCTTTAACACCCACATCACCTTGTGAAATATCTGTGTATATATCTACTCCAGTAAACACCAAATTGGAGACAAGAAGAGGCGTAAGAAGCAGAAGAGGTGCAAATTTTATTAGGTGAGAGAAGAACTCTTTATCACTATGAAGCCAGATAACAATGTAATAAAGCCCTGTACCTGCGCTGATTATCAGTAACAACCAGATTTGACCGATTCCAAAAACAGTATTTGGAAATACGCCTTTGAAAGAGACATAAATCATTGATCCGATTAAAGAAACAGCAGATAGAAGTACAATCTTTTCTTTTAGGTAGACGATTTTATAAACGAATCGAGCAGTTAGAATGAGGATAAATGGAATTATTGGAAGAATGTAAAAATACAGTTTATAGGGACTCATTTCGAACGTAATAAACGTTGTTCCAGTTATTAGCAAAAGAAAAAGATCCCCTGATGTTCGTTTCCAAACAGAATAAACGATTGCCGCGAGTGCAATAATGCCCCACGGTGTAAGCCCCCACATCAGCATACCAAAATACCAGAATACACCGCGTGCACTCACATAAGAAGGGCGACCGCTTAGTTCAAATAAGATTAAGGCTCTAGTTGCTTCTGGAAAACTCACATACATATAAACAAGCCAAGGTAAAGTTGAAAGTACCACGGAGATTAGATAAATTCCAATTTTCCTAGAGAAAAGGAAATTCCATTTTTTTTGTAGACAAATAAATAAAATGATTGTGATTGTTGGAAAAATTGCAGCATGCCATTTAGTGAGTATTCCAAGCCCTTGAGAGATGCCTGCTAATACAAAGAAAGTTGGATGGGCTGATTTTGAATTGAAACCTTTAATGAAAAGAAAAAGAGTTAGTAGGATAAAAAAGGTTAATGGAACATCCAACATTCCTTGTCGGCTGTACTTTACATGAAACTGGCACAGCGATAAAAGAAGGGAAGAAAGTAAAGCCACTTTTTTTTCAAAAAATTGTTTTGCAAGCAAGTAAGTTAGAATTATCGAGACAATGCCAAATAACGCGGGGATAAATCGCACTGCAAATTCATTCACTCCGAATATTTTATAGGAAACTGCCATTAGCCAGAAGATCAGCGGCGGCTTTTCCAAAAAAATATGAGGGAATTCTCTGATATTTTCTAAACCTGGAATAGGATTTGCTATAAGAACAGGCTTTAATGGATTAATAAGAAGGCTTTGGGCAACTACAGCGTGAACACCTTCATCCCTGGACTGTAATTCTGGACGATTTAAAAATAAAAGTCGAATAATGATTGAGAGGATTAGAATGAGTATAAGTTCCTTATGCTCCTTAATTTTAGCTTTAAATTGCTCAGTGGATAATGATTCCATTGTTGCGTCCAACTCTACATAGACAAAATTCCATGCATTTATAAAGAGCGTTTAATACTGAGATGAAATATAAATCTTGTTGGAAGTTTTAGGAAGTCTGAATGAAGACACTCTACAAATAATCAAAGAAGACACTATAAGGAGAACTTGAGAAAATTGATGGAACGGCAGTCGTTCCTATTAGTGGGATGTATTCTTTGTGCAATAATTTTGCAATTTGTATTATCGCTTTTGTTCATTTTTTCAAGAACGACAGCTTATTTTGCCATATTTGGATTAATAATGGGTATGATAGTTGTCCTTTGGTTTTTTTCTGTACAGAAAGAAAAGATTCAATTATTAGCAGTCATTATCCTTGTAATTTTAATCACAACTATTTCTACATATGCTACCGGGGCGAATATGCACCCTGAATTTGAGTGGGATTACTACACAAAAATTAAAGAAATTGCAATCGGAAATTATCCTGCAAAAGATGTACATTATGGTACGAATTATTGGACAAAACCTACTTCACTTACGCAGATAATTATAGGGACTTTCTGTCAACTGCTTAATCTTAAACATCCCCTTCAGATCTACTTTTTTGCATCAGCCTTTGGCCCCCTTGGTGCAGTTTTGACGACTATTGCATTTTATAAACTCTCAAAAGAGATTTTTGATGAAACAACGGGCATTTATTCAGCATTACTCTTTGCACTCTATTCCTGTGTTTTTTATCCAGCAATCCACTTCAATGGCTCAAATTTCCTAACATTATTTGCATTTTCTTTCTTTGTAAATTACATAAAGAATGGTGATGCAAAGTATCTCTTCAGTACTATACCCTTAGCATTTATAGGGATGCTGATTCACGTACAGATGCCCACCTTCTTCTTAATAGGTGCTATTAGCTATATTTTCTTTAATACATTCATCAAAAGGTCCATGAATACCAATGAAGTGATTTTTTTCATTACTCTGATTGCAGCATTTGTAATAGGATTGATAAGTTGGTATCCAATTGGAGAATTTACAAAAACTAGTTTTGGAGCAATCTATGATGGTTTATTCGTGAATGAAGGAATTTTTGCGTTAGAATACTTTTCGGGATTCTTCTTTTACAAATCGATAAGTATCATTTTCTATCTAATAATTATAGGGCTTGGATGGTTAGTTATTTGGAACAAAGGAATATTCGAAAAACAAGAAATACGCCTTCTACTATATGCATCCATTGGAGTCATGCTAGCTATATTTGTAGGCATTTTACTTCAAGATTATATTCAAGCAGTTCGCGGACTTGTTATTTACAAATATAGGTTTGTAAAACTTCTTCTTGATTTCAATTTGGCTACAGCAGGGATATATGGCATTAAAGAAATCGCAAACATGTCATTAGGGGAACGTGTTAAACTTCCAAAAAACACGATAACTGTTCTTGTATTGAGTGCAATTGTAATTGCCCCAATATCTGTTTTTGGGGGGCTTTTAATTTACAAGCCGTTTACCGGAGATATCACTGAAATAGAAGCGTTTCAAATCTCGTCTCAGGATTTAGAAACGATCAGAGAAACAATTCCACAGCATAGGATAGTATTAACAGATCTTACAACTGCAAATATCCTTCCATACTGGTGTGACGTCTATCCTATCGCTGTAGATCGAGGACATTTGCTAAACTGGGAAGATACAAGACAAATAGAAAGAGAAAATGATGTGAACAAAGCACTTGGATTAGATACGGAAGAAAATGAGATTCTTACAATATTGAATAAGTATAATGCCCAATTTGTGATAATCAATAAAGGCAATCTAGAGTTACTACAAGAAAATCAAGTATTAATGGAAAAATTCAAAGATTTTGAACACTTTAATTTGATTGTTGAAACAGACGGTATTGCTATTTTTATTGTGAACTACCTCACGCTAAAGCAGTGAGGCTTCCTGCTTCGACGACCGAACTTGCTGTCACATAGGGAATACTGTTTAAGTATTCCAGCCATGCCACAGTAGAGGATTCAGTCTCCACAGGCTTAACATCCCTACGTCCCGTAGGTACAACTTGTTGTTTTAAACCTTCGTGTTCTAGATTAACACTTGAATTATGGTCTCTGTCTATCACCAACCCACATACCGGACAGACATAGACTCGTTCATTCAATCCTATTTCCCGGATATTTCCGCAGCATGAACAGGTTTTGGTGGAAGGAAACCATCTATCGACTTTAATCGGAGTCTGCACCTTTGTTTCAAGTGTGCGTATTATCCCTCCGAGTGCCGTTGATAAGATTTTTCCGCCCCATAAGCGTTGCCAAGCTTTGAGGTTTTCCTCCTGATAACAGACAACCCCATAAGTAGTGTGCAGATAGCGGACCAGTTTGTTCTTAATATCCTTCTTGATATTATTGAGTGTGGCATAGGCTTTTGCCAGTTGGCACCTGGTTTGATACCAGTTGCTGCTGCGTTTCTGTTGCCTACTTAACTGCTGATGTAGTTTTCTGAGTCGTTTACTGAGGCTGAGGGGGATCGAATATCGGATAGCGATCCCGTCTGAAAGGGTTAATTGTGTTTTCAGACCGAAATCAATGCCCACTGTTTTGTCGGGCGGCGGTGGTGTGTTTTGTTCCTTCGCCTGATAGGTGGTAATTGCTACGTAGTAGTCACCATGTCTCTGAATTAAGGTGGCATTTGCCAGTTCACTCCCACAAGGAATTTGCGCTAACCCATTGACCCGTAGTTGTTGTCTAATGCCTTGGATTCTGAGATACTTATCATTCAGTATGCGGTAGGTATTTCC
>JAECRW010000150.1 GCA_016294985.1 Candidatus Sifarchaeum marinoarchaea
ATTTACAGAGCAAGGGACTAGAGAAGCATCCCTTGGTGTGTTCTTTAACTCTCCTGATAACTTAGATACCGTCATGTACATGACCTCTCTTAGGCTAATCAACTAATTACTCTTGTTCCTCAGAAACAAGCCCCTGCCCTTCAGGGTGGGGTAGTTGACTTTAAGAGCAACTCCTGAGTTTTTTCTGTCAGCTGGATTAATATTTTTCCGCTTGCGGACTCTGGATTGTAATTTACTAGGGGAATTCCTTTGACATAGCTTTGGATCAGTTCATCATCGTATGGAATTCGTGCTAACATCTCGACAGATTTTTTCTCGCACATCAATTCAATTATTTGGCTATCTGCAATATCTGATCGATTTAGCACTACTTTCGAATCAAGTTTCATGACGTTCTTGGTCAGTTCGATTATTAGATCTAAATCGTGGGCCCCAAAGGGTGTTGGCTCTGTTACAGCTAATACGAGATCAGCCCCTAGCAATGCGCGGATGACGTCGCAATGGGCACCTGGGGCAGTATCGACTACGACTATATCATAGTCTTTACCATTTTCTGTGATTTTTTTAAACGCTCTCTCTCTTGCAGCCACTACTGCGACAGCAGATTCTGGTTCTCTCAATTTTAACTCGCCACTAACAATGTCCACACCATTGTTTCGCCCTTCATATGTATAGCCAGCAATCTTTTCCTTGTCTATTATCGCATCCGATGGACATACTAACTGACATACCTCACAGCCTGTACAAATTTCTGGAAATAAAATGGGAGGCTTGTCACCTACCTGCAGTATAGCATGAGCTCTGCAATATTCTGCGCACTTTCCACAAAATGTGCAATTTTCTAAGATAAATTCTGGAAGAAAACGTTTGACAGTCTGCTTATCTTTTAATTCAGCACCTAGAAGAATAGCAACATTAGGGCTGTCGACATCACAGTCTATGATTAGAACTTTTTTGCCCATATTTGCTAACTGGGTTGCTAGATTTATTGCTACTACTGTTTTGCCAGTCCCTCCTTTCCCTCCCGTGCAAGCTACGATTGGCGTATCTATTGGCTTCAAATGAAAGATTTCTGATGGAAGAGTTGTCATCTTAATTTACAGCCCCATAATTCTTTATATATGTTGAATAAGGAGCCTTAGCGCGATTCATTTTGAGATGCCCGCCTTTTTAGATACAGTTGGTTCTTCTAAGGGTTTATATTCACTGGATAGATAGTTTTCAACTACTTCTCGTACACTTAATTGTGGATCACATTGGATTATTTCAAACCCTAAAGAATTTAACGCCGTAAAAGCTCTTGGGCCAAATTGTCCAGCTATTGCAACGGTGCATCCCAATTTCGCAAGGAATTGGGTGGATTGTATTCCCGCACCACTGCGTGCATTCCTTGCTTCATTTTCATATAGTTCAACGTTAGTTACCTTCTTGTTATTACCTACTTCAACAACTGTCCACATGAAACAACGACCGAAGCGTTCATCAACGGGTGAATCCAGTCCTTCAGGCAAGCTTGATGCTATACCGATCTTCATAAAGATCTCCTATTTTTTTGATTTTTATTACCAACTTCGGCCGCCACCGCCGCGACCACCGCCACCTCTTCCACGTCCTGCGCCTCTACCTCCGCCTCTGCCACCACCCATTCCTGATTTAGTTCCTGCTGTAGGGCCTGTGGTAGATGTTAATGTTCCTGCAAGATATTGATCAATCGCTGCCTTCACCGTTGCGCCGAAAATGCCGGGATATACGGCAATACCAAGTTGTTGGAGGGCTGTAAAGGCATTAGGTCCTATATTTCCTGTTAAAACAGTGGTTGCACCTGAGTTAGCGACCAACTGGGCCGCCTGGATGCCGGCTCCTGAAAAACTTTCCACTGCGGTATTCGAAATTACTTGGACATTTCCAGAGTCTGAGTCATAAATTGTGAAACACGTACATCTCCCGAATCTGGGATCTACAAGAACTTCTAACCCGCCTGGAGGGTTGGAACTTATCGCAATCTTCATTTCTATCACCAACATAATAATAATTTATTGGGGATTTAGGTAAACCTAAACCTATATTTATGTGCTTATGCACAATTTATAAAGTTTACTCTCAAAGTGAAATATGATCATTAATTCCAACTAAAATAATGAACTGCATAAATTGACGAAAGAACTGATCTTATTTTAAGTTTCACTTTGTTCAGGAACTATTATCAATTCTCGTCCTTCAGTTAGCATTTGAGCAACCTTAGAGCGTGCGCTTTGAAGCAATCTCCAAATAGTGCCCCTCGAAACGCCCATATGTGTACCAGCTTCTTCTTGCATGAGACCTTCCATATCTACAAGTCTCAATACTTCTAATTCTGCAAGGGTTAAGAATATAGGATCAGGATTAATTTCTGTTCCTTTAGGAATTGCTGGCACAAAATTCTTGATAGGTGGAGTAAAATTTATTTTTCTAGGCGTCATAGGTCTCCCTGGACCTCTTCCCCTCCCTCTTCCTCTTCCTCTCCCATGTCTCCGTCGTGGCATAATATTCACTCTTCATAAGAAAGTACATCTACTTATATTTATGTTCATTATCAAAAAAAGTTTTGGTTATTTCTTCTCCATAAGTACTGCCCAAAAGTATCGAACGTTGCTATCGCCTTCAACCGATTCCACATGTTGAATGTTTTTGATATTATAGAATTTTGAGAAAATTTGTATCATATCATCTTCTGTGAAGTGATTCCAGGCAGGACCATTTCGATGACTGAAGCAAAAAACAAAATAGGGATTCGTTTTCTTCAAAACACTGTATACGCCATTGAGGAAAGTGTCTCTATCCTTAACTTTGACGTGGTGGAAACATCCAATGTCCAGCACAAAGTCAAACTCGTCATCTTCAAAATTTTCAAGATTTAGAAAACTCTGTACGTGGAATTGAATTTTTGCATTAACTTTTCTGGCTTTTTCTTTCGCATAATCTACTGCATGCGAAGAGATATCTATAGCAGTTACTTGAAAGCCTTTTTTGGTCAGATATATGGCGTGGGTTCCTACTCCACAACAAAGATCCAAGGCTTTGCCAGGTTTTATTAGTTTTTTCTCGACTAGTTCGACAAGAGATTTTCTAGGTCTTCCTAACTCCCATGGTAGTGCTTCTAAGGGACGTTTACTATAGGTTCTATCCCAGTTTTCGTAGCTCGACATTTTAGTCGCCCTTACGTTTTTCAGATCTTTCCTTCTCCAGCTTCATCCACCATTCAGGGACCTTCGCATCTGTTCTTGTATCCCAATGGTCGAAAGGCTTGATGTCCAAGACTGGTGTTCCTTCATATGCATCGAGACCACGAACAGTCAATACGTTTCCTTCTATATTCAAAAGTTCGACTAATGCTAATCCAATCGGATTTGGACGATTCGCGATTCGAGTCGCAAAGACTCCCAATAGTGGCATGTCTGTTCGACCTCTTGGATATGCTTTTAGCTTTTTCTCTTCGCTTTTAACTTTATCTAAGAAAAAAAGAATGAATAAATGAGAAAAATCGTCGATTCCATCTAAGGCTTCTGTCAGATCTTCACGAAGAATTATTTTTGAAATATGTTTTCTCCGCTTCACTTCCTTTCCGACAGCTTTCGTGCTAACAAACCCAATCGGCTTCAACTCGATTTTTTCAGTTCTTGACATTAACTGTTCACTCATAATTATTAAGTAGCCTTCTTAATAATTGAGGCGAATGCTTCTGGATCCACAATAATATCGACTATCGCAGGCTTATCAGATGTAAATGCTTCTTCTACCGCCTTGTCTAGGTCTTCTGGTCTTTCTACGCGATAACCTTCACCGCCACATGATTTTGCGTATTCTGCAAAATTCGGGTTTATGAACGTTGTTCCATATTCTGGGTATCCATAGAAGAATTGTTCTTTCTTGATATTTTTCAGCTTCGAATCATTAAACAAGATCACTTTAATCGGCAAGTTATCCCTGACTGCTGTTGTGAAGTCTGTTATAACTAATATATGTTTTAAGATTTAAATAAAGTAAAACTTTTAAGGATGAGGTTTAACTTTGTTAAAACATTTTAACTTTTATGATCATGGCACAGTTTCTACTCCAAGCTTAACGAAAGCCGACTTTGGTGCGCTACAAACAGTACATCTCCATTGAGCCATTTTATTATCCCTCTTTTTTCTTCCAAAATGTATTTTATTTTGA
>JAECRW010000151.1 GCA_016294985.1 Candidatus Sifarchaeum marinoarchaea
CCTACCCATATCTACTCCGACGTCAGGTTCAAGTGCATGAACTCCTGCGAACCCTGCCTCTATTATAAAGGGAAGTAATGGTTCAATCTGCCCATCAGAGTGCCATATAAGTGGAACGTCGGAAGCTGCAACAATTTCTTTATATCTAGGGAGTATCATGTCTCGAAACATTTCAATAGCGATCATAGGGCCTTTACTATCGGCTACATCGTCTCCGATCATTATAAAGTCCACTTCAGCAGCGTTAGCCTGCTCAATCATTGCAATCGTCCAGTTGGTGCTCCTTTGAATTAAGGTTTCCACCAATTCTTGATTTCTATGAACTGCCACGAAAAAATCTTCCATTCCCATACTCATATAGGACAAGACTAGGCAAACATCATGGAAAGCGTAATAAAGTGCATGGGTTTCTCCATACCTTTTTCTCGCTCCTTTCATCATTTCACTAGGAAACCACGATTCTGCATACTTTAATGGCGGGGAGTATTTTTCTACATCATCTAGCGTTTTAACAACGCCTCCAACATAACAATGATTTTTGAAAATTCGTCCCCATTCATCAGTTCCAGTTCTCCAAGCATTGGTACTTTTAGGATGTCCAACTGCAATTGGCATACAATCAAGATCAAGTCTTTCGCGAGTTTTGTATGGATCACCATAACCAATTGCATCCATAATTACCCCTTCAATCCAGGCTTCAAAGAGGGGAACGCGGTCGGGTTCTTTAAACTGAAATGTCGTTAAAACTCGTTCTCTTGAATTCATAATTATCCAACCGATACGAGATAATTATCTAAAGAATGATATTAATTTGTTCCTTTAATTTCACTGAGGTTTCAGTAACTTCACACCGGTAAGCAAAAATTTCTACGCCCTCTGAAACAGCAAGTCTTAAAGCTTCTCCAAAATCGGGATCAATTTCATCAGCTGGAGAAAAAACGGATGCATCCTCACGTTGAATAACAAAAATGACACAAGCACGATAACCTTCATTTTTCGCTTGAATCAATTCTAGTAGATGCCTTCTCCCCCGTAATGTGGGCGCATCAGGAAAATACGCGTGTCCGTTCTTAACTAAAGTACAAGACTTAACTTCTAACAAACACTTCTGATCATTAGTTCTTAGCAAAAAATCAAATCGACTAGAGCCATATGTGTATTCCCTTAGAATGTGTTGATAGATAGAAAATTCTTTTAGCTTAGAATTCATCAGAGCTTCGGCAATTAGATCATTTGGGAGTCTCGAATCAACAGAAACCAAACAAGTTGGGGTATAAACTCCTAACAAATCCCAGTTGGTTTTTCTTTTTTTATTCAAGGAGACTTTGCGAAGAAGAACTTCGACTGATGGCACTAATAGTTCCTTCATCCGCCCCGGATCCGGGATATGCGCTAGATGCTCTTCTTCCTTTACTTTTACTTTTGCGACAAAGCGATTTAACCTCTCTAAAAAAACGCCTTTGTAGAATTCTCCAGTTATTTTCATGAAAGACTCCAGCCAAAAGACAAGGTGAGAAAAAGATAATAGATTTCTTATGACAAATCAGTATTGTTAGAAAAGAAATTAGTTATCATTATTATATGATTCATCTTGTAGGTAAGTACACTTCTTTAAGTCACGTAGGTTGCAAAGGTCATCTGATCCAACAGATTTCTTTACAAAATTGCAATAATATCCTCTAATTCTTTTCTTACGGGCGAGAAACGCACAAGGAATCTTGTGGAGCGCTTTCTCAAGAGCTGCAGTAATCTCTTCTTCTATCCAAGGTATCTTTTCGATAGCTTCAGGGTTAATCCTTTTTTGCTCAAGAAGTGAGATAATTGGATAAAGGGCTTTTGAGACCTCTTTCAAAAGCAATTCGACACCATCTGTAGTGTCAATATCATTCTCAGCATCTTCAATAATTCCGATGAGGATTTCCCTACTAAGTGGCTGAAAGGCTGCTTGAACATCATGAAATGATATCTTATTGATTTTTTTCTGAAAGATAAGGCGTCCCATTTGGAACATCGTATCAAGCAATCCACTTAACATATCTTCATCTAGACTCTTAGTACCTGTTTTGTAGTTGTATATGCAACGTTCATTTTTGATTAATAGTATATTGTGTATAGGCATGAATACTCAGACCTGTAATAAGTAGATGATACAGCGTATTGTTCATAGTTCATCTTGAAGCTATATAGGTTTTTCCATAAGTCCAATGATATGAAACTGTTCAATATCCCTTTCATGCCTTCCAATTTGCTAATCTATGAAAAATAGTTTGTTTTATCATTTTAACAGGCTAGATCAACTGGTGGAGTAATTCTATAAGTTAGAGATCGATCTAAACGAATTTAAAGTAAAAAATAACGCAAAAAATAAGAGTAATACTATGCACTGGATAACTATAGACGAATGCTGCAGGAGTCATCACAGGGATGGAGGAAGCAAATGCCTATCTAAAAAGAGGCGAGGTTTATTACCGCCGAAAAGAATACAAAAAAGCTGTAGAAAACTACGAAAACGTCTTGAAGATAGACTCAAAAAATATTACGGCATTATTCGGTATGGGGAAAGCTTACTTCAATTTAGGTGAGTACAAGAAAGCGATTGAATCCTACCAAGAGATTGTAAAAAATCAAATGCATATATCGGCTTGGATCAACATGGGTGCCGCCCACTACAAATTAGGTGAGTACAATAAAGCGGTTGAATGCTACCAAAAAGCATCGAAAAGCGACCCGAAACATACAGGTGCATTGTACAATATGGGGTTAGCATATGAAGAGTTAGGTGAGTATAAAAAGGCAATTGAAACCTACAAAAAAGCATTGAAAATCGACCCAGTTGATATAAAAATATGGTTCAGCAAGGGATGGGCTTACAATGCGACAAAATACTACAACAAAGCCATTGAATCTTACCAAAAGGCTGTGGAAATTAAGCCTACGTATGTTGATGCATGGATTCACATGGGAATTGCTTACGAGAATTTAGGTGAATATTTTAGAGCGATTGTTTGCTACCAAAAAGCGGTCAATATCAATCCAGAGAATAAATTGGCTTTAAATCACATGGCATTGACTTATGAAACTTTAAAAAAATATAAAAAAGCTGTTGATTGCTACCAGAGTTTAGGCAAGCTCGATAAAGTTGTTGAATGCTACCAAAAGGTAGTAGAACTAAATCCTGACGATACTGAAGCATGGTACAGCATGGGTGTAATTCATGAGATGTCAGGCGAATACAATAAGGCGCTTGACTGTTATCAAAAAGTAATGAATACTAATCCTGAAGATGAGAATACATGGTACCACATGGGCTGGATTTATGGAGAGTTAGGTGAGTACAAGATTGCGATTGACTGTTATCAAAAAGTAGTGAAAAACAACCCTGCTGATGCAGGAGTATGGTTCAACATGGGGGTAGCTGCTGGATTACTAGGTGAGTACGATAAGGCTATTGACTGCTATCAAAGGGCTGTGAACATCAACCTTGAGGATGAAAAAGCATATTTCAACATGGGGCTGGTTTACGGAATTTTGAGCGAATATCGCGTCGCTATTGAATCCTATCAAAAAGTCTTGGAAATCGACCCAGAATATGAAAAAGCGTGGTTCAACATGGGAGTAATCTATGGCGTTCTGGGTGAACATAATAATGCTATTAAGTGTTATCAAAAAGCCGTTGAAATCGAACCTAATTACGCAAAAGCATGGTATAATATGGGAAATGCGAGCAGAAAGTTGGGTGCGCATAATAGGGCGATTGAATTCTTTCAAAAAGCCGTTGAAATCAAACCTACGTTAGTAGATGTGTGGTACAACATGGGGGCAATTTTCGGTGAGTTAGGTAATCATTCCCGAGAAATTGAATGTTATCAGATGGTATTGAAGTTTAATCCGAATCATAGCCTTGCTAAGAGAGATTTAAAAAAAGTACGTAGATAGTTTATCTGAGGAAAAAGAAGAGGTTTTAGACAATATTGAATATATAACTATTTTTCTTTTCTTTCATCGATAACACGTTTTGCTTTACCTTCTTGCCGAGGTATTCCGTCTTCCTCAACAAGTTCAACGTTAACTCGAATTCGTATAGTTTCATACAACTCCTTGGTTAATCTTTGTTGGAGATTAGATCTTGTTTTAGGGTCACTGAAGTTTTTTGCCTCAGCACAAACCGTGATTTCGTCCATTACA
>JAECRW010000152.1 GCA_016294985.1 Candidatus Sifarchaeum marinoarchaea
GACATACGAAACGGTTCTATATCTCTCCGCTTGGCATGACAACAATTCCCTTAGTGGAAATCTCGAAGGGAAAGCGCTTTAGGCTATGCGCTGTGGCGCGCATTTTTCTGATGACCAAACTTCGCCTTAATTCACCTTGTTCTTCTTCTAATGAAAGGATAATGAGACCTTGTGCAATAAATTCTTCAACACCATAGCGACTTAGCCCTGCACTTTTACTCAATATCTCAGAAGTCATTATGCTTGTCACTCCAAGTTCCCGTAGCAATGCACTGAGTTTGAAAATAGATCCACGCACTTCAGCAGCTGATTCGATCCGAAGACCAAGTCCTGAAAGAGAATCAACCGCAATTCTTTGAGCATTAATGGTTTTCGTAGCTTTGTAGATCTCTTGTGCCAAAGTATTCAAATCAAAGCCTCTTCGGAGCGCCCATTCTTCACTGGAAGGGAGACCTGCCTTACTTGAAGCTGCATCAATAATAATAAGTTTTTTTTCAACCTCTAATGGCTCAAGATTCCATCCAAACTGAGCAGCCTCTCTTCTAAGTTCAGAGGGTTTTTCTTCGAGAGTAACAAGGACACCAGTTTCGTTATATTTTTCTGCGCCTGCAGTTAGGAATTGCATGCTGAAAATCGATTTTCCTGTGCCAACGCCTCCTGATATAACGATATTCGTGCCTCTAATGAAACCTCCATGTAAGATTCCATCAAGTCCTGGGATGCCAGTCTTTACCCTTTCAATCAACTTTTGTGTAGTTGCCATTATTCCCCCTTCACAAAACTTGGTCTGTATAATCTTCGCCTTTGAGAACTCTTGCCAAAGGCCACATTTGAATCTCTGTAATATCTGTGTTTTTTTCAAATGAGTTACGAAGTTGTTCAAGTTCCTTATTATCATGAACTAATGCAAGGCAAGTGATAGTTGTTTCATCGTCTTCGATACCAACAAAACGTATCTCTGGTCTTTGTTTCTGCTTTTCTGCAATTTGTTGAGCTCTTTCCTTGGAGATATCGGAAAGGATGTGACCCCCAACTTTCAATCGGAAAAGGGCATGTTGATTTAATCCCAAACTTTCAGGAGAAATGAGGACAGTAAAGTTCTTAATGATCCCCTTATCTTTCATACGACGAACTCGAAAATGGATGGTCGTGTCTGGTGAATTTAGTTGCCTAGCAATGTCAGTAAATGCAATGCGGGCATTACCTTGCAATATTGACAGAATTTGCCTATCTAATTCGTCAAGTTCCCATTCCTCAGATTGCAAATATTTCCCTCACTCAATCATATTTGAATGGCTCTCATTTCCTTACATAGAGAAGTTCCACTATTTAAACGTTTTGCGAAATTCTCAATATCAGAGACCTAAAATGAGAAAAAGTTCTATCAAAAAAAAGGCCGCTATTATGTGTAACGAACCTGTCGTGTATGTTAGACAAGTCCCTCAATCTATCCGTTGATTTTTGTACCTTTTCCTCATATTTCTTGAAGAAATTACTAAAAAACAAAGAGAAAGGTTTATTTGAAGAATTTGAAATTGTCTTTAACAATCATTTCATCTTAGAGAAGAAAATAATGTAAACAACTTCACCTCGACAAACGTAATATAAGAAAAGAAATCATACAAAGGAACCTGGGTTTAATAAATTGAAGATGATTGTCCAAGTCACGACCCACACGAATAAGTAGGCCGGTAAGCCATTAGTTATAATTTTAAATGGTGTTAACTCGGTTGCCTCGGGAGATCCACTTTCAGCAGATCGTATCAGAATGAGAGAAAGTGGATACGTCCCAAAAAGGGCGGCTACTCCTATCACGACTCCAGGCCAATGCAATATCCCAGAGAAACCGTTTATAAGACCTATGACAACAGCAAATGCAACTTTAAGCCAGTATAATTTCGAGTTCAATTCCATACAATTCCTCCAATTGAGGTAAGAGATAATGAAGAAAGACATGTCAAATGTAGATATATTGGCAGTTTTGACCGAATGTAGAGAGAGGATCAAAGATTCATGGATTGATAATATCTACCAGATTAATTCTATGTTTATATATAGATTTCGGAAACCTGATGAGGGTAGCTTCAACTTCCTTGTTCAGATGTCACCCCTTCAAAGGATCCATATAACTGAGTATGTCAGAACTCCGCCGAAGATTCCGCCGTCTTTCTGTATGACGTTAAGGAAACATTTGAGGAATAAGCGTGTAGTAGATATTCGACAGCATGATTTTGATAGGATAGTAGTCATCAAGGTGAGCGGCGGGGCAGAACTGATAATTGAACTTTTCGGTCATGGGAATTTATTGCTTTTAGATTCAGAAGGTCAGATTCATATCGCACAACATTATAAGAAAATGAAAGATCGAGATGTCCTCCCAAAAAGGAAGTATCAGTATCCACCGAGCCGCGGAATTGATATCTTTCAAATTAACGAGACAAAATTAAAGGAAATTATAGAGGCATCTACTGGGGATATTGTACGTACTCTTACACACTTTTTAAATATTAAGAAAATCTATGCAGAAGAGATTTGTCTTAGATCAAATATTGAAAAAACCAAATCTGCGTTGGATATTACCGATAATGAAATACATGCTATAATTGATTCCATTAATTCGATCTTTTCACCTTTAATCCAAGGGCTTCTGAGTCCTGAAGTTATCTATGAAAACTCCACACCAATTGATGTCACACCTATAAATTTGGTGAAATATTCGAATTTGACAGTAAAAAAGATGGCATCCTTTAATGAAGGACTTGATTTTTATTTCGGAGAGATTGAAAAATCTTCGCTAACAGAAGCGGTTACTGCGCCGGCGAATGAACAATTAGAAAGGTTAGAACGAATTCGTGAACAGCAAGAAAAGACAATCGAGGGATTACAGAAATCGGAAATGGAAAAGAAGCAAATTGCTGAGGAAATATATGTCCACAGCGCTGATCTTCGGGAGATCATACACACAATTGCCTCCGCGTTTGAAAAGGGAGTTACATGGGATGAAATACACAAAAAAATAGAAGAAGGTAAAAATAAAGGAATACGCTCAGCAGATTTAATTAAACACATAGATACTGCAAACAAGACAATCATAACAGTGTTAAATGAAAAAGAGATAGAATTTCGTTTACATCAGTCCGTTGAAGAAGTAGCATCCAACTATTATGATGCGGCTAAGAAAATAGCTTTGAAAATTGAAGGGGCAAAAAGTGCATTAAAAAAGACGTTACATAAGATCGATGAAATAAAGGAAAAGGAGAAAGATGAAATCCAAGAAGAGGTTATACTGAAAAAGAAAAGAAAAGAAAAATGGTACGAGAAATATCGCTGGTTTATTTCTTCAGACGCATTCTTGGTACTAGGCGGACGTGATATGACTTCCAATAAAAGCCTCTTCAAACGACATATGAATAAGGATGATCTCTTTATGCACGCCGAAATTCAAGGCGCCCCTTATGTAATAATAAAAACTGAAGGAAAAGAGGTTCCTGAAACCACATTACGGGAAGCAGCACAATTTGCGATATCTTACTCACGAGCATGGAAAAGCGGATTAGGCGCGGGAGATGTATACTATGTTCGTGCTCCTCAAGTTTCGGAAACCGCACCATCCGGCGAATATATTCCAAAAGGAGGTATTATGGTTCGTGGTGAGAGAACTTATCTAAAGAATAACCCCTTAAAAATCGCTGTGGGTGTGAAGATAGAGGGAGACTTTGCAATACCAATTGGTGGTACTCCATCAGCAATTTCATATCAAACAGAAAACTATGTGCTTTTAGTTCCAGGAGAGATTTCAAGCGGCAAATTGACGCATAAGATTAAGGAATTTCTGTTGAGGCGCGCAAAAGAGGAAGATAAAAACAAGATTAAGAGATTGTCTTCAGATGAAATTATTAGGATTCTGCCGCCAGGAAACTCAAAAATACTCAAAACATAACATATTCAACGTAAAACAACATAGGACTCTGAACCGACTAAAGCATGTATTCTATGTGCAATATATAGACCTTTTAAACACCTTTTTATATTAGAAAGCAGGGATAATATCGCGTCTACAGATAAGCATGCCCTTATCGTCAACTTCAAAAAAGCGAAAACTGAACTAGGGCTATCATTACTAATGACCTACTAAAGGTATCTGCAATTCTATGAAGAATAC
>JAECRW010000024.1 GCA_016294985.1 Candidatus Sifarchaeum marinoarchaea
TCAGTTATCATTTCTACGATTTCTATACGTCCTTCTTCAGCGGCTATCTCACTTACTAGATCTTTTGTAATTTCAGATGCTTCAGAGTTTAAAAACGCCTCAACTACTTTTCCGCATAATTTAATGACGGCACGAGGATATCCTTGTGTATGATTAAAGATCTCTTCGAGAGCATCTTCTTGGAAAGGTTTAATCTCAAATCCCCCATAGTATTCTATTCGTTTTTTAATCATCTCATTTGTTTCAGCGAGACTCAATGGTTCTAATCGTAACTTTCGGGTTACCCTGTCTTCCAAAGGTATGAACATCTGGAAAAGAGATTTGGAAAAGTCTGGCAAGCCAGCTAGAAATACGACAACATTGCTTAGATCAACTAGAACGCGTACCCATTGAACATCCCGTCGCTTCTTTTCCTTTACCTCTAAGCTATCAGACTCTCTTGCAATAAGTAATTGAGCCTCATCAAATAATAAGATGATACGTCTATTTACATCTCTGAGGATGGACACTAATTCGTCAATGACCGTCGGTGTTCCCCGAGAGATTCCGAAAACTTTTTTGAGTTCTGTAATAATGGATTCACTTAACAAAGAAGTAATCGGAGGTTCGGAAATTAAGATTGGCAAATAATCATCAGGTCTTTCACTCAGTAAATATTTTAGGTGCTCAAAGAGTTGCGTCTTACCCGTCCCATAACTACCCTCTACAATTACAAGGTTGCCTATCTTGGCCTGAGGCAGTAATGCTTCAAGGTTTTTTTGTCCAAGATAGACTTGTGGTATAATAGATGGAATAAACGGAAAATCCCACCAACCTAACTCACTAAGTTTTCTAGAGTATCTATCTAAAGCTTCCATTAACATCATCCTTCATGTTGATTCTTTGTGAGGATTCTTTGTTTTAATTAATTCTTAATAGGGAACTTCGATAAACTCCATTAAAACTCCATCATACGTATTATTTTCTTACATCCTTAAAAAAATATCTGTTTTTGTGTAAATGAGTATGAAAACCAATGAACATAAATTTTAACGGGCAGAAAGAAGTTTTTTTTGTTTGAAATGCCAAAAAAAAAGAGATATCATTGGGCTATATACCAAAGTAACTCCATCGTATAGTGCATTGATTCATTTTATTGATCAATGGGTGATAAATAGGATCTTTATCGTCGAAAAAACGATTAAAAGCCTTGATATCTGTTCTAAATTACAGATATTCTGTAATTTACCTGTTTTAATCTCGTTTTCATTTCTCACTTTTTCTCGCGTTTTTTTGTATGTATGTTTAAACTACATTTAACTACATGGAATTATTTATATCTCCATTTGAACTACATTAAACTCCATTTTTTTGCAAAAAACTTATATAGTAGAATTATTCTATAAAAAAAGTAAGAAACACAGCCCTAATTAATCGCGCGCGTTGATGGACCTCCATCTCGTGCGCGAAAACTAATCATAAAGTTGGTGAAAGTATGCAAAGATCAAAGGATCATCCGGTTATTATGTATTTGTTGAGACGTGCAAGAAGGTTACATTATAATGATGAAATAGGATTTTGTCTTTCCTTAAATCGTTTTAGAGAAATGATCTATTCAGGAGAAATTCCGATTTATCCTCATTAACTGTAAGAGATGTAATAAAATATGATTCATGAGATTTTCATTATTAAGGAAGGAGGTCAATGTCTTCTTCGAAAGTCTGTTAGCGATTCAGAGAAAATTAGGATAGATGAGGATCTTTTCTCAAGTTTTACAAGTGCTATTAGTAGTTTTGCCAGTGAACTAAAAGAAACGGTACAATCTATTGAACTAATGCATTGCAAATTGGTATTTTTCTCTTTTGAAAAACTATTATTGATTGCAGTTAGTGAAAAATTTGACGATAATCTTGATGTACAACGTAAATTAGCCTTACTAGCTAATGATTTCAGAAGGAAATTCAATCAATGTATAACTACATGGTCTGGAAATTTAACAGATTTTAACGGATTTGAAGAGAGGATAGTATCTCTTTTGTCACATAGTCAGGCTATATCTCATTTGTCGTGAAATTGAATATTCTCTTAGAAAGAGTAGTTATTTTTCTTTCAGTATAATTAAGTGGCTAACTTTTTTACTCTACTTTTCCCAACACAATCATTTTTTCAAAATCCAACACTCAAAACCGTTCGTCAAGTTCATTGTTAGTATTCTCTTTTTTCTAAAGAAATAACTAAATAGCTCTAATATTTAAGAGAGAAAAGAAGTAATGATTCACGAAATAATGAGATAATTTGCTATTCGAAATATTTTAAAGAAATGACAATTATTGACAATTCCGATAGAGTGATTTATCGTTCCAACGAGATGCATTAGAATGATCTATGAGATATTTATCATCGAAGAAGGGGGGAAATGTCTCTTTCATTGTAGCAACTCAGAGAAAATAAGAATAGAAGAGGATCTTTTTTCAAGTTTTACAACTGCGATCCGAATTTTTGCCAATGAATTAGACGAAATGGTGCAAACTGTCGAATTAAAGGAATACAAATTAATATTTTACTCTTTAGCTGAATTAACGCTAATTGCGGTTAGTGATAAAGAGGACGACAAATTGCGTGTTCAGCGAAAATTAGCTTTGGCAGCCAATGAATTTAGGCGAGAATTTAAAGACTTTATCTGTACAGACCCTGTAGATACAGCAGGTTTTAATGGGTTTGATGAGAAAATAGTAGCAATTTTATTTAGTAGTCAAGAAAATGATACTCATTTTTCATGAGCCTGAAAATCTACTTTGAAAAATTAGAAAATGTAGAAAAAAAACAGGAATCTAATGATCTTGTTTAATAATGTTCAAGAATTGTTTTTAGAAGATCTGTACGTGTAACGATACCAGTTACCCGCTCATTTCCGTCAATTATAACAACGCGCCCCAATCCACACTCATCCATCACTCGAAGAGCCTTAACTAACGACGTTTCAGGTGGTGCAACACAGGGCTCAGTTGTAGCGCCGAGTTTTAATGCATCGGAGATATTATCAGCTAATTTATCTAGTACAATCATCTTTGCGAGGTCCATCGTAGTAAACAATCCAACGAGTTCGTCATCTCCATTAACAATTGGAACAGCACTGATACGTTTTTCAGCGAAAATCTCTGCAGTAGCTCTTATTGGTGTATCAGGTTTGACTGATATTGGTTTTTCTGTGGCAATCTCCCCAATCGACACATCTGGGAGGGTCGCCATTTCAGAAACTTCGAGAAGAAGTTTACCAGTTGAGGGATAGAGTCCCATCACTTCACCTTTGACGAGAAGATTGGACTTGGGAGTGGGACCTATAATTATTCGCTCGCCTACCCTTATCTGGCTGACGTCTCCAGAGATTGTAATTTCAGCGGTAGATTCTGCAGGAGAAGGAATCTTAGACAAGCCGATATCTGAAACAGATGCAGAGATCTGCTTCCCTTCCACAATAACAGGCACTTCCTCCCACTGGTCTGGCATAGGCATTCTGAACATTTCGAAGGCTTGTACTGTAGGAATATATCCCCCTTTTGGTCCAGCAATTGATTCCACCAATTGCAACGCACGGAGGCTGATCATCATATTCCGAATCGTACCATTAGATCTACCTGCCATTTTCGCGATAGCCTCTGATTTAATCGGTTCACTTTGATCTTTATATAAATCTAACAATGATTTCAGGATCTTTTTCTGACTGCTTGATAACATGTCGCGCCCAACCACCATTTGAAGATTTAGGATAATTATAATTTGTTAACTATCATATTGATATATCATGACAATTATCAGAAAACTTCACATGTCTGATTTATAAAGCTTATTGCCATGACACATGGCACAAAGTTCGGAAAAAGAAAAAGAAAAAATAAGGTCAGACTAAATCCTTCAGATGTATCTGATATTGACCTAATTCTCCACCATAGTTCGCAGCTGTAATTTTAATAAGACCAGGTACTTTTACTGCTGCTTTAATTGCTTCAGACATTGCTTTACTAACTGCGTCAATTGTGAGCCCATTAATAACGATTTCCAATACACTTTTTGCGTTGGCTGGCAATTCAGAGTCATCAACTTTATCGATCAATGTAGGGCAAAACTTGTGGTTAGTTGAGGCCTTCATGAATTTTGAATACTTCATTGAGCCAACTTTTGATCCACTTCTGCAAATCCCCCCTGGAAACGGTGTAACTGCGAAATCAACTGCATTAATCGCCTTAATTGCTGCCTCAGTTGCCTGCAATGTTTTTTCTGGATCATCACCGATGAGCAAGAGATTTCCTCCTGCTACACCCTTTTTTGCGCCGAATTCACTGTCAATTAGAAATTCGCCCTCCATTACGGGGATTTTCCATAGTGTTCTGCCGTACATTTCGACTTTTTCTTCGAAACCATCACCAAAGTATCGCAAATTTGCACCAGTTTTAAAGAGCTCGTCGTATTCGTCCATAGCGCAGAATGCAGCGGTGGTAGGACACGTTAAGACACATTGTCCTATCCTCATCAGTAATTGCTTGGCAAGTTTTTTCTTCTTTGTATGGGCTATTTGAATGATGACTCCAGGTCTCCCATCAATGGTATCTTCTGGAGGGACAATCTTTTCAATTGCAGCCTCTGCTGGGCTCATTATTATAGAAGTCCCAAAGCCTGTAGCAGTTCTTGCTGCTGTTAATGCCCATTCTTGATTTACTGCGGTTATTAAAACTCGAGAAATCCACATTTTAAAGCCTTCAGCGAAGGTATCTTCAATTTCCACATTTTCAAGTTGCATAATCTATCGCTCCTAAGTAGTAGTTACAGGAAACGTCTTGTAAGATTTAACAAACTCACTCAGACGTTAACACTTTTAAGTATAAAGGTGGTGAAATTGTTTCATTATCGTTAAAGCAAAGAGAATTATTTGTTATGAGTAGCTTATATAACAATTACCTCACTCTTATGTAATATCTCTATGAGGTGAGTTTTATGGCGAAAGAAGTTACATTAATACTTAAGCAAGAAATTGTTGGAGCATCTTTAGAAGCTGAAGTCATTTCACCAGATGTTTTCGCGGGAAAAACTGTAGAAGATATAAAGGGACTGAAATTATGGAAGGGAAACAAACAAGTAACTATTGAAGACTATTTCGAAATTTCAGGTGAACTTGGAGATACTGCAAAGGAAACAAAAATCATCTTAAAAGGCGACTTATCCAAAATCAAGCACATTGGAGAGGGAATGACTGCTGGAGAAATTCTAATCAAAGGAAATGCAGGAATGCATACTGCAGCTAAGATGAAGGGAGGCAAAATTACAGTAGAAGGTAATGTCGATGATTGGACTGGGGTTGAAATGAAAGGAGGCGCCCTAACTATCTTTGGCAATGCACGAAACTATTTAGGGGCAGCATATAGAGGAGCGTCGGTTGGAATGCAAGGTGGCACAATCGAATTAGAAGGTGATTGTGGAACAGAAGCTGGTGAATGGATGAAAAAGGGTACAATTACGATTAAAGGAAAAGTAGGATCCTTTGCAGGCATACATATGCAAGGTGGACTGATTATTTTGCATAATTCTGTAGCAGAACGAGTTGGCGCAGAAATGAAAAAGGGTAAGATTATCATTCATGGAAAGGTTGAAGAACTATTACCTTCATTTAAATTTGATGGTGAGGTAGTATCGGCTGTTATCGATGAAGAAAAGGAAATTGAGGGGCCATTCCTAAAATTTATTGGAGATATAGCAGAAAAGGGCAAAGGGGAGATCTATTTAAATAAGGAAGCAAATAGTCATCTAATTAATGCGTAGGTGATGTTAATGAATAAGCCTAGTGTCAATAAGCTTGCGTTAGATGTAGTTAAAAAAATGGATAAAAAATCTGAATTAATAAATGTAACATTTACTGAACTTAGCAACGGTGCAACCGTTATAGATTGCGGAATAGAGGCAAAAGGTGGACTTCTAGCTGGAAGGTATGTGACAGAGGTATGTCTTGGAGGATTAGGAAAAACTAATGTGACAACAATGGATATAGAAGAGAACACTCTTCCAGCAATTACAGTTGTGACAGATAATCCTCCCATCGCGCTTTTAGCTTCTCAGTTGGCAGGATGGAAAGTCAAAGGAGCAGAGGGAAAAGTCTATGGATATGCCTCTGGACCAGCACGAGCCTCAGCTCTCAAACCTAAAAAACTATTACCAAATTATGAATTCTCTCAGTTAAATTATCACGACAAAGCTGATGTTGCGGTAGTCTTCTTAGAACCTATGAAAGAACGTCTGCCTGGAGAAGCTGAAGCTGAGTTCTTGGCAGAGAAATGTGGAGTTTCAACAGACCAATGCTATATGGTTGTGGCTCCTACCAACAGCATGGCGGGCTCAGTACAAGTGAGTGGTAGAGTCGTTGAAATGGGAATCTATAAGATGACTTCTTTAGGATATGATCCGGCGAAGGTCATGTATGGAGCTGGAACATCACCAATAGCTCCTGTAAACCCAGATGAACAAAAAGCAATGAGTCAGACAAATGACATGATACTCTACGGAGGCAAAACATTTTACGAAGTTAAAGATGATGAAAATGATGATCTAGAGACATTTGTCACAAAAATTCCATCATCGGCATCAAAAGATTACGGTGAGCCCTTTTATGATGTTTTTAAGAAAGCCAATTTTGACTTCTTTAATGTCGACCCAGGACTTTTCAGTCCAGCAGCCGTTGTTCTATCAAGTCTTAGAACTGGTAAATCAGTTAGTGCAGGTAAGATAAATACAGCAGTCTTGCAGAAATCTCTTAATGTTAAGAGATTATAACTAAAATGCAGATTATTTCAGAGATTTAAATCATTCTTTTTTATTTCATGTCTCTAGGTATCTGCTAAGTCACTAATTTTTTCTTCCCAATAACTGGTGATTTCGTCTACCTGCTTTTTACATGTACCTGTATAGTCTTCAATAGTTTCAAGTAGATCTTTTGGCAGCAGATCGCTCAAAGGTTTATTTTCTTGTTGAGCTTTTAATGTTAATTCGCGCACTTTATCATACGCATTTGGATCTCCCTGCAACGCAAATTGGATATAGGCCGGTTCTGCTAAGTAAAATGCCCGATTAAGTTTTAAGTTCTTTTTCATTCGATCTCTATCAACTTTCAGAGTTTTTATGACACGATTTAAACGATCGACTGAGTGAACAAATGCATTCAGAATTTCAGGGAGTATATAACGCAAAGATGCAGAATCTCTTAGATCTCTTTGATGTTCAGATTCCATATTCAAAAAGGCAGTAATAATATGGGGCATGACTGCTCTATATTGAGAAACAATATTTTCAAGATTGATAGGATTTCTTTTTTGGGGCATAGTTGAGGATCCCACTTGTTTTTTCTCAAAACTTTCTGCGACTTCTCCTATTTCACTTCGCTGGAGATGACGTAAATCATTTGCTAAATCCGCAATGGTTCCAAAAGCGATTATAACTTGGCATAAGTAATTCGTAAGTTCTTCTGGAGGTACGACTTGTGTGGTGATTGATGCTGCATTTAAACCCAATTCCTTCATGAAAATAGACTCTAGTTCATCAGGGTCATGGATTAAGCTGAAAGAGGCCTTACTGCCAACAGCACCACTTAATTTTCCTCTTAAGTCCTCGTTTGCATTCTTTACACGCATAATTGCATGCCCTATTCGATCTATATATACCGCAATTTCTTTTCCAAAAGTCGTTGGTTCAGCATGCTGTCCATGCGTACGTCCAATTTGGAGGGTATTTTTTTCTTCCCTTGCAAGTCTGATCAGTTCAAGTTCTAATGTGACTAACTTGGGAAGAACAACATTCTTTGTGGCATCTTTAGTGAGTAATGCGTGTGCTGTGTTTATAACATCATAAGACGTTAGACCAAGATGAATGTAGGGCTTCGCAGCATTTGATATTTTGTCTCTCAAAACTTCAACAAGTGCTCTAATATCATGTTTTAGAATTGCTTCTTTTTGCTTTACCTCATGAGCGGTAACAGTTTGAGTGGTTATTTCATCTGCGATTTCGTCTGGACAAACACCAATTTTATTTAAAGCGCGTACATACGCTTTTTCAACCTTTAATTTATATTCTAAAAAGCCCTCTTCTGAGAAAAAAGGAATTAATTCTTTGACAAGATATCTTTGATCTGTTGGGTGAATCATAATATCACATCTAAAAGTTGTTCAAAGCTTTCCATATATATTTTTCATACAATTTCAATACCGCAATTGAGCTTTTAACATTAGAAAAAGTCATACTGACTCCTAACATTAACCTCATTTGAACAGGATATAATAGAAAATATCAGTTTATAATCATTCTTTTTTGATTATCACGGACTTCCATTAGCATATCCTTGAAATAGAAATCTTTATACATTTTCTTTACTATTCCTCGATAGGGAAGCAGTATTTTTTAACTATAAAGTGTATATCTTTTTATTTTTAAGAATGGTTTATGCGGATTCCTTTTTGAGAAGGCTTTTATAGTTAAAGATTACAATATATTATATCATTGTAAACTATGGGCATCGATTGTGTGATAAAAATGAAACTTCCATGCAAAAATATGCCGGAAGAATTTTGCCTGAATGATATATGCAGTGAATGCTGTGAACTATTGCAAACTATAGAAGAAATTACAATTTCTGTCCCGCGAGTAGCAGTCGCGTAGCATTTCTTAAACCAAAGTACATGGGGTATAGAGGGTGGCACCCCTAAAGTAGGGATGCCATAACTTTTTCTTTTTGATCGCTATTTTTGTGTAAGAAAACATTCATTATATTATTGCTTTTTTAGAATTAGTTCATCTCCTGTTTTCTTCAATTGACCCCAGGCTTGCTCTATGTCTGAAATATCCGATTCATCTGTTAAGAGTGCAAAAAACTTTAGGAACTTCCCGACTAGTGGATGGGCTATAAGAGTAAGGGTTTCATTCGTAATATTCACTTTGGCAATCATAGCTGATGAAACTTCTGTTGGAGTACCTA
This sequence comes from Candidatus Sifarchaeum marinoarchaea, assembly GCA_016294985.1. Classification (GTDB taxonomy): domain Archaea; phylum Asgardarchaeota; class Sifarchaeia; order Borrarchaeales; family Borrarchaeaceae; genus Borrarchaeum; species Borrarchaeum marinoarchaea. The sequence goes on from JAECRW010000024.1 coordinate 8,987, forward strand.
AAATATCTTTTACAATCAATGTATCCCCATTTTGAAGTGCGTATACCACATCTTTTGCAATTTGTCGAGATGCTCCATCTTCACTCAGTAAAACTGAGAGTTCACACAAATAATTCACCTCACTTAATTTCTTGCAATGAATTTATTAAAGTAGGTTTTAAGTTATTACTTTAAAGAAGAAGCAGAATACTAGTTCAAGTTACGCTGAAAAAACTCGCAACGATATATAGCAGGAAGATAATTTAAAGATTAACAGTGAGAAATATGGCATTTAAATATGTTACAAAAGCCGATGGATCAAAACAAGATTTTGACAGAGAAAGAATTGTCAAAACTATCTTACGAGTAGGAGGAGGAGAGGTTGATCGAATTACGGCAGAAGAAATTGCTAGCGAGATTGAAAAAAGAAGTTATGATGGCATATCAACCAAAAAAATCCTCGAAATGCTTTTTAATGAGTATTTAAAGCCATATAAATTGATCGTACCCTTTAGAAACAATTTGCGAAAATCTATCTCTCTTCTCCGTTCAAAACCCGATTTTGAGATCTATATCCAGTTGTTATTGGAGCAGTTGGGTTATACAATCACGCCTAATTGTATTTGTCAAGGAAAATGTGTGGAACATGAAATTGATGCCATTGCACGAAAAGGCACGGAAACAATACTAGTTGAAATCAAGCATCATAAAAATCATCATACCCCCACCGACTTGGATGTTTGCAGAAATACCCGTGCTGTATTTGAAGATTTAGTTGACGGCTACAACGACAGTAAAAATTCGCTACCCATAACATCCGCCATGATTGTTGGCAATACGAAGTTCACGCGACACGCTGAAAGATATTGTAATTGCAGGGGAATTGAACTGCTTGCGTGGTACGATTTGGAATCAATAATCGAAGAGATGAAATTTTATCCGATTACTTTGCTTAAGGGCCTGGATATAAAAGAAAATCATAGATTAATCAAAGAAAACATGATCACATTACAACAATTAGTTGAATCTGATGGGAAGCAACTTGCAAAAAAACTTGATCTTAGTCAAGAGATCGTCGAAGACTGGATTTCAAAGTCAAAGAAAATACTTTCTGGCTAGAAGTACGCATCGGAAATAAACGTACTAATTTTTCTATAGGTTGTATGATCCAAATGAGTGAAGATGAACATATAATTGAAGTAGCTAAAGCTAAAGTTGTCATAAAGAATGGGAAAGTGATAGATGTTGGAAAACCATTAGTGACTCATTGTCCTTTACGGCATGAATTTTATGGTGGAACAAAAGAGACTCCAGAGAGCATTCGTAAAAGTGTTGAATTAAAGATAGCTGAGTTTGGATTTTTTACAGAAAATAGAGTTCTGGAATATGAAGGGAGAGATGTGCCTTTCGGAGCATCAGAGATGTTGAGGGATTCAATGCACGAGAATTTGATAGATATGACAGTATGTGCGTGTGATGGTGCGGGAACTGTGTTAGTTAAGTCACCAGAACTAGTTCAGGGGATTGGTGCTCGAATGACAGGATTGGTAAAGACATCACCGATTCCAGAGACAATAAATCAACTGGAGAATAAAGGTGGGACCGTATTAAATCCAAAGACAGCTGCAATAGACCAAGTGGAGGGCGTGAAAAGGGCATTCTCATTAGTTAATAAAGTTGCAGTAACTCTTGCTGGAATAGACGCTGAAAAAATTCCTTTACTCAGGAAAAATGAAAAACAATTTGAGGGTGAATTAACAATCCTAGCAGTTCACACGACGGGTATTTCCCTCCAACAAGCATCAATATTGGCAGATGGATGTGATCTCATCTGGGGATGCGCATCTAAAGCAATTCGAGACGTTATAGGTCCAAAAGCATTACTGCAAATTGGAGTGGGCATTCCAGTTTTTGCGTTAACTGAGCAAGGGAAAAATATCATTGCCAACAGAATTGTAAGAATGGATACGCAATTGTTGGTTACACGATCACGGTTGCCAAAACTAGTTGAACACAAACAGCCAGATCCGTTGTTGTAATTAAAGAATCATTCAAAGTCATTTTGCTTCTTTTACGAGTTCTAACAATTTAGTCAGAATCATCTCATCAGATAGAATGCCATCTGGCGGAGAGATAATATTTTTCATATAAAGAGGAACAGAATCCATTCGATAGGCGGTGCCGCTAACCTCGATTCCAGATAGTGCTACAGGGATGACGATTTTTGAAATTCGTGTTGTTGGTGTCATTTGACGATCCATCGTGATAACGGGAATCTCTTTTAAGTAAGAAGTCAATGAATATGGTAATGTAGAAACAGGATCAGCAGCAACACATAACATAGCATCAATTTCCTTTTGCTGCAATAACTCTACAGTTGTAGTCTCGCCTGGATTAAACATGGGATATTCTTTACGGAAATCTACTCCATAAGGAAAACCAGTTAGCCAACTACATACATGGTTAAATCCAATCATGTTATAGTGTCCGATCATGGGAATGGCAACGACCTTTGTAAATTGATTAAGTTCGGCAACGAATGAAAGAAGGTTGGAAACATTGTGGTAGGTGCCTGCACTCATCAGCAAGCCTAATCCAAAAAAAATTGCACAGAAATCCGCTTCTTTAATTAATTCAAGCAGACGATTTACTTCTTTTAGGGTTACATTTGCTACAGTTTCAATGTCTGGACGATCTCCATTCACAAGAGAACGTAGTACGCTAATTAGTTCAAAATCGCGATTAGGTTCGACTTCAAGAAAGCGATCAGTAATATTGGCAGTTCTTGTCTTACGGATATCGATGACGACAACCGTTCGCTCCTCTTTTCCAGCTTGTCTAAAAATGCCGCGAGGTACCGTTGTATAACGCGACATGTGTCGTGGGTGCGACTCTATAGGATTACTTCCCCAGTAGAGAATCACATCCGCTCTATTCATAACCTCACCAAGAGTTGCAGTGCTCCATGAGTTCTCTAAGAGAGTCGAAAGCGAGACTCCGTGACAGAAGGATGACGTGCTATCAACGAGCCCCTTTAATTCTTTCGCAAGTTGAATGCCAATCCTTTGTGCTTCGCAGGTCGTGGCACTCCATCCATAGAGAAACGGAGATTCGGCGTTCAATAATATTTCTGCAGTTTTTGAAATTGCGGTATCTAAATCAACCTCTTTATTAGTTCCATTCATCTTTATTGTTGGCTTCAGGAGTCTATTAGCATTAATATCAAGAAATTTTGTGTTGCCTTTAGTGCAAGCATTATAGTTCGATACTATTACATTTTCCTTGAGATTTACTGTTATATCGTCACAAAGGACTCCACATCCAGGGCATATTACATCAGAGATCTCTTTTGACAAATTCCCATCTCCCTTGGTGAATAATAATCCAAAAAACTGGATTATTGAAGTATTTCAATTGCTTTCGTCGGACACATCATTTCACATACTCTACAATTTGTTCTAGGAGGTTCGTATCTTCTACATCTCTCTAATTTGTATATTCTTGCTAATCCTTTTTCTACCAGAAATATTATGTCTGGATGAGCTTCTTTAATCCCTTTTCCGCCTGAAGTTTCTGGTGCGACTGTTGCATTGGCTGGACAACACACAACACAATTGCCGCATCCAATGCACTTTTCATCTTCAAGTATGATTCCGGTTTCTTTTGCCAACTCAAGTGGTGCAATCAGTTCTTTGAGTTTTTCGGCCTTTTCTGCGTATTGTTCTTCATCGAAGAGTGGTGTACATTGTTTAAGTTCTACTGAACGATTAAGTAACTTAACAGTAAACGCCATACAATTTGGTTCTCCACAAATTCGGCAGTTTGTTTGAGGAAGCAGTTTGTATATCATCATAGCGTTAAGGCGCTTTTTTTCTGACATCCTTTTTACCCCACTGGATTCGCTTAGACACTTTATACACTGCAATTCAATTAAATAAGGTAACTTTTCTAGCAATATGATATGTTCTTTATAATTAGTTTTAGGAATTTAGAACTTTCATAACGAATGTTCAAGTGATAAAATCGAATGCCATTTAAAGATTAATAGTGAATATATGTCCTGAAGTTTACTAATCATCCATCATTCATTTCAAATGCCTGATAAGGCGTACATTGAAAAGAACACATTATAAGAGAAGGGAGACTATGAAGGCTAAGCCAAAAGTTGGAGTGTTTGTTTGTCATTGCGGTAAGAACATAGCTGAGGTTATTAACATCAAAGAGGTAGTAGATTACTTCACAAAACGCGGTATCTTTGTTAAAGATGATATATTTCTGTGCGCTGACCCAGGTTTAAAGTTAATAAAAGATGAAATTGTCGAGAACAACCTAGACAAAGTGGTAATAGCTTCATGTACCCCTAACCTCCATGAATCACTCTTTAGGAAGCAACTTGAAGAAGTTGGGCTGAACCCATACTTATTAGAAGTAGTGAACATTCGAGAACAAGGCTCATGGGTTCATGCACATGATCCTGAAAGAGCTACACAAAAAGCCATAGATCTAATAGCGATGGGTATCGCAAAAGCAACTTTACTGCAACCCTTTGCAAAAATAAAAATTCCTGTCGAAAATGAATTTCTAGTTATTGGAGGAGGCGTAGCGGGTATACGATCCGCGTTGGATTTGGCGAATTTAGGTCACAAAGTTTATCTGGTCGAACGTGAGCCCACAGTTGGTGGCCATATGGCAATGTTCGACAAGGTTTTCCCAACTAACGATTGCTCGATTTGTATTCTCGCCCCACTAATGGTTGAAGTTTATCAGCATCCAAATATTGAATTATATACCAACTCTGAGGTATTGGAGGTAAGGGGAGGTATAGGGAATTTTAGTGTTAAAATCAGACAAAATCCGATTTTTGTAGATCCAGACGAATGTACTGGCTGCGGCGATTGTGTCCCAAATTGTCCAGTCGAAGTTCCAAATGAATTTGATCTAAATTTAGGCATGCGGAAGGCAATATATATTCCATTTCCTCAAGCAGTTCCATTTATCTATAAAATTGATCCCGATAGTTGTATAGGCTGTCGTAATTGCGAAGCGTATTGCGAAAGGAGCGCGATCCGATTTGAGCAAAAACCAAAAACCTTTGAAGTGAAAGTGGGTGCGGTAATAGTTGCCACTGGTTATGAGCCTTTTGATGCACGTATAACTGCAGAATATGGATATGGCAAATATAGCAATGTTTTAACATCTTTAGAATTAGAAAGATTGCTTAGCCCTTCTGGACCTACAGAGGGAGATATCATTCGTCCCTCCGATGGCCAACCGCCAAAAACTGTGGTCTTTGTACAATGTGTAGGCTCACGGGACAAAAATACAAATGAATATTGTTCACAAGTTTGTTGTATGTATGCAATGAAACATGCGAACTCGCTAATAGAACGCCTAGGAGATTCTGTTAAAATATACATTCTTTATACAGATATTAGAGCATTTGGAAAACGTTATGAAGAATTCTACAATACGATGAGAGAGAAGGATGTTATATTTGTTCGTGGACAGCCCTCTGAGATTCTCGAAAAGCCAAATGATAGATCTCTTTCCCTAAGTGTCTTTAATCCAGAAATTTGCAAGCATCTTGAAATTGATGCGGACATGGTCGTCTTATCAATTGGGCTTACCGCTCCTCAAGATGCCGAAAAAATGGCCTCAATTCTTGGGATTCCTCGAAGTGAAGATGGATTTTATTTGGAAGGACATCCTAAATTACGACCTATTGACTCGCAAATACCTGGTTTCTACGTCGTTGGATGTACTCATTCTCCAAAATCAATAGAGAATTCTACAACTCAAGCCAGTGCCGCTGCCCTTAAGGCGACGTTACTTGCAAGAGGAGAAGTAGAATTAGATCCATTCGTTCCTGTTATTGACCCGGACGAATGTCTGGGTTGTAGAATTTGTGAACACGCCTGTGATTATGGTGCTTTAAAATTGGATGACAGTAAAAACATTGAAGTTGATGAGGTCGCATGTAGAGGATGCGGAGCATGTGCAGCGGCTTGTGTAACAGGTGCGCTCCAAATAAGAAACTTCACTGACCAACAAATACTCGCCCAAATTGATGCTGCTCTCGAAAATAAAAGCGAATACCCACAAATAATTGGGTTTTTATGTAATTGGTGTGC
>JAECRW010000002.1 GCA_016294985.1 Candidatus Sifarchaeum marinoarchaea
GACTTCAAGCGCATTCGGTATAGTCACATCATCTTTTGTTAACATATAGATTAGCTCGGTCACCCGATGCACCTCCAAGATTAAGTTTAGCTAGTAGTATGGAAACAACTTACATAAAGCCTTTTTTAAAAAGAGTTCGCCAGTTAAAATTAGAGTAGGGCAGTTCTACATCTTTCCTTTAAAACAAGGGAAGAACCATAGATCACCACTAGCGTAACTAGAGTCATATCTTGCGATATCAGCAGCAGTTAATTCTTTAAAAGCGCGTTTAGCACGTTCTTTTGACCAACCTGCTTGCATGACGTCTGCCAGTGTCAACCAACCTTTTTCTGCTGCAAGATTAAGAACCTCACGGAGGTCATCACTTAGAGCCACATCAACAAATTCCACAAGCTTAACACCAGATTTCAGTTTTTTTATCCCTGGAATTACTTTTTGTTTCTCAAGTTTTTTAACCGTTTTTTCTACATCTTGAGGCGAACTCTTCACACCCATTGTTTTTAATTCCGCCAAGAGCTCTGCAATAGAAACAAGACCTCCTGTCTCGTCTAATTTGTTCTCCCCAATCAACAAGATTTTTTCAGAGAGTTTATCAAAGTATTTTCCTTTGAAAAGTAAAGGCTTGGTTAGCTTTTCACCAGGAAGAGGAGGCAGTCCTGCTTCGACTCTCATCTGTCGATATTTTTCAAGGATTGCAGCAGGCATCGTGCATACATCAGTCCCATATTTTTTTTCAATTCTTTCTAAGCCTTTTTTCAACTCTGCAATTCTTTCCATATCAGCTTCAAGATCCTGAAACTGAAGTGACTTTTCAAATCCTCTGTATGCATCCTCCTTTGGCGAAATTTGTTCTATATTCGCACCGCATTTAGGACAAAATTTTGCATCATCAGGAAGTGATGTACCACATTTAGGACAATATGGACTCATTAAAATCCCTTCTTTGGCATAAATAGTATCTATAATGAATTTAATTTTGAGGGAAATTATAATTCAGTTTCTTTTCCTTTTTTTGAGACTTCCTTACTTTTCTTGTTTGAATCTGTCACATCATCTGAATAGACAGAGTTTGTATCTTTTTCCAGAGAAGTTTCCTCTTGAAAGTCAGATTCTGTAGTCTCTCCCGTAAGAGGCGAAGGCGATACTTGAGAGTCAATTTCTGCTGGAATGGTGCCAAGTTTTTCATCAGCCTCACGAGTTTGCTTGATATGTTGTTCAAGATTGCTCATAATACCCATTACTTTTGCTGGATCGATTTCTTCAGAAGAAGAAGTTGTCCCTAAAAGTGCTGAAACCTCGGGAAGTATTATCAGATATTCAATCATACTTTCTGCCCTACTGAGCTTCATAATCTCATTTTTTATATCATTTTGTTCGTCTGTTATTAGTTGACATTCCTCTAGGAGTCTAATAGCTTCCTCCTTGTCACCTGCCGCTTTAGCTTCTTGTGCGGCAATGTATTTAGTTCGAAACTGTTTTTCCAGTTGTGCTCTTCGCTTTTCTAACTGGGCAATAGCTTTTTTGATCGAATAACTGAGTCTTATTTGCTTTTCAGTATTACTTTGACTATTCCATATTCCCATTTAAGACGCCTTTGACCGCTTTATTCAATAAAAATGAGCACACGGACCTTAATTTACTTTTTGAATATTTGTTCTAATGCACGCCATAAATGATCAGATGTCGGTCTTGGTATCTCTCTGTACTCATTCTCCTTTGTATAGATCTTGCGTAATTGTGGATCTCCTACGAATTCACCAATTATACGTGCAGCTATATTTTCGTTCTCCAGTTTTTTTACAATTGTTGGGGCCTTTTCTGGGCTTGCTGAAATGATTAAACATCCAGAACTAATTAGTTGAAATGGATCGATTCCAAAAACCTCACAGATCGCTTTTGTTTCCGAAGCTAGTGGGATTAACTCTTCGTGAATATGTAAACCAAGTTGAGAGGCATCCGCAATCTCATGGAGGCCCAAAAATATACCTCCTTCTGTGGGATCATGCATTGCGTTGATGCCTCCCACCTTCATCGCAATTTGAGAATCTTTTACCACGCTAATTTGTTTAATGAAGTTTTTTGCCCGTTTAACAACGGTTTTTTCCAAATGTTGGCTAAGCACACTTTCCATTTCCTCAGCTAATATTGACGTGCCTTCCAACCCAACACTCTTTGTGACTATAATCTGATCGCCAGGTTTTGCTCCATGAGAAGTTACATAATGATCTATTGATGTCTCTCCAACCATAATCCCAACAACAATTGGTCTACTAATACCAGGCGTAATTTCAGTATGACCTCCAGCTACGGTTATATTCAGTTCTTTTGCTGCAGTATCAATTTGTGAAATAATTTGGTCTAATACTGCTCTATGATCGATGTCTGCTTTATCAGGCAATAAAATCGTTGTTAAGTACCAGAGTGGAGTGGCACCACAAGTTGCCACATCATTTGCATTAATGTGAACTGAAAGCCAGCCAACGCTCTCTAAGCTACCTGTTATGGGATCCGTTGTCACAACAATCACCTTTCCATTCATTTTGATAATTGCTGCGTCTTCACCTATGCCAGGCGCAAGTAGGAGACGTGGATTTTGCACCCCCAAGTGTTCAAAAACAATAGTTCGTAAGACATCCATAGGTATTTTTCCGGGAGGGAATGCCATTAACAAGCTCCTCCATTATAATCTCTTTTTTGAGAAAGACATATGATTGAAGAAATCTTTTGAAGTATAATCGACTATCTCAACGAGATTTAAAAATTGGTATGGGCGTGATGAAACCAATTGAAGCAGGACAATATTCATAGAGTTCGTCTTCCTGTTCCTTTCTTTGTTAGGCATGTTTACGCCCATTTAATTGAAAATCATGATAATTCAAGTTTGGTTTTAATCGATTGTGGCCCCGCGACTGAAGAGGCGTTTAACACACTTACCACTTATGTCCAATCTATCGGATACTCTATGGATGATATCGAGGCATGCATAGTTACACACTCTCATTATGAACATTATGGCCTGTTTAAAAAAATTAAAGATGAGTGTAATGCACAAATCTTTGCGCATCAGGATATTATCACCTCTACGTCTGACTTAAAGGACGATCTTTCGTTGAGATCCGAGTTACTTGTTACAAATGGGATGCCAATAGTAACGGTAAACCAGTTTCTGAAAACGTATCAAGACATTATAAAGAATACGCCCATGACTGATATTGATAGAATGTTAACTCACGAAGAATCTATTTTCACAAATTCTCTGAAATTGCGAATTATTTGGACTCCAGGGCATAGCGCAGATCATATTTGCATATATAATGAAAAATCAAGGACAATGTTTACAGGAGATCATATTATCTCAAATGTTACGCCTCAAATCGGTCACAGATGTATAGAACAACTAGAAGATCCTCTAAAAACGTATCAACAATCTCTTCAAGAGTTGTTAAACTATGATATTGTAATCGCTTATCCCGGTCATAACGAGACGATTGAAAATGCTCATAAGCGAATACTAGAGATTTTAAGACATCATAATTCTCGGGAAAGGTGGATTTTAGAAACTCTAGAGAACAAAAAACTAACAGCGTTCGAAATTTCAAAAAGAGTTTTCGGAGAGAATCAACCACTTATTGGGAATATAATTTCTTGTACTGAAACAATTGCGCATCTTAAATCACTAAGGGGGCAAGGTAAGGTTAATAAGATAAACAAAGACGGAATTTACTCGTATGAGAGGTCATACAAATAGGAAATTTCAAAATCAAGAAAATCCTAAATATGTTTAGATTGATATGAGCGCTTAAATCTTTTTCATGACACCCTTAAGGTCTCTCGGGCGTTTGCGTCGTTTTAATACCACCAGTTTTCTGGTGGACGGATTGAATATGGCGAGATTCACATGATTATTAAGAAATCGTTTGAGCGAATCAGGAATCATCTTCCATGTTTCGTCAAGAAGACCTAAGTGAATGTTAGCGCCCATAAAAGATGCATAAAAAAGTGTTTGACCCACAGATTCAAAAACATCGGATAATGACCCCATTTGAACTCTCAAAATGATACCCATAGCAATTTTATCTCGATGATCATACGCAACGAAGATAGATCTGTCACTTAGATATTCTTCTTCTATTTTCGAAAAGTTATGCATTAGGGTTTTTTTCAAGCCTTCGTGCAACAGTTGTCGGTGCTTTTCATCTGGAGGCATGTACATCATCATATGAAGTTTACATACACTAATATAAATATCCTTTTTTTAAAACGAATTTCAAGAAAGTCCACAGCGTGGTAGAATATCTGCTTAGTGAAATGTTAAAAACCTATGAATATTCTAATTCATAACTTTTTAATTCCGAGAAATAAGCGCTGTAAGAAATGGTTTTATACGTGGTTTTAATGTTGAAAATGTTTGAGTAGAATTAGTTCATATCAGAATTCAATGAAAAAAGACAGAATGAGCAAATTTCGTAATTTTTCTAAAAACGCAGTTAAACAAAAATTACGGGTAAATCCGTTTAAGAGAATTTCTTTATAGACTAAGATGTAATCTTTGCCCTATAAATTTTTAATTTCTTAAGCAGTAATTATAGAGCATTATTTTCGACGACGTACTGCGTGCTTCCCTTTATACGAACCAACGATGTTAAATAACCTGCGATCCTATTACGCAGTTTTTTTGATTGAAAATCAAGGATTTCATCTAATACCATTTTATTTTTTTCAAAATCATCGTTAATTAAATCACCGTACTTTTCCAAAAGATTCTTGGCAATTCGTTTGATATGTGAAGGCCTAATCTTTCCCATTTATTTATTCCTCAGGTGTTGTATTTGTTCGTCCATGCACAATTCAGTTTAATAACTTTTTCTTTGAAGGAATGATTGAAAGGATTGCCCTTACTTTTTTAAATGAATGCATCGACTTGCAAGTATGAAAAATTTTGTGGCGTGAGAGTCTATGAGGATCATTTCAGAGAGAATGAAGGATATTCCTCCATCTGGAACATTAAAAATGCTTGCAAAGTCCAAAGAACTGGAACAAAAAGGAAGAAAAATTATACATTTAGAGATAGGCCAGCCGGATTTTGACACGCCCCCACATATCAAAGAGGCTGCAATCAATGCGTTGAAAGAAGGATTCACAAAATATACCTCAAGCCAGGGAATCCCACAATTATTAGCGGCAATTGCGGAAGACACAAGCATGGGAGGTGTATCCATCACACCAAAAAATGTTATTGTAACCCCTGGTGCAAAACATGCAATTCTTCTGACTATGCTTGCAACTTTGAACCCTGGAGATGAAGTTTTAGTTCCAACACCAGCTTGGCCCACGTATTTTACTACTATAAAAATGGCAGGTGGCGTTGATATTCAAATTCCAGTTGATACTTATGATGAAAGTATTGTGGATAAATTAAGGGATGGGATTACAAGAAAAACTAAAATGATTCTTATTAACTCACCAAATAATCCATTAGGAGACGTTATGGACAAAGAAGTATTGAACGCAATCTATCAACTTGCAATAGAACACGATCTGTTGATTCTTTCTGATGAAATCTATCAAAAACTTGTTTATGATATTGGTGAAAGAGCAGTTAGCATATTATCTATAGACAAAGCGTGTGAAAGAACGATAATTATCAATGGTTTTTCGAAAGCGTATTCTATGACGGGCTGGCGATTGGGATATGCTGTAACATCCCCAGAGATAGTACAAAATATGATTCGAATTCAACAAAATTCTACTACATGCCCAACTAGTTTCGTACAGGCCGCTGGCATTGTTGCTTTGCAAGGCTCTCAAGAGCCGGTGAAACGTATGATAGAGCGATTTAATGAACGGAGAAAAGAAATAACGCGTTTATTAAATAGTATAGACGGTGTAAAATGTAGTCTCCCAAAAGGTGCGTTCTATGTATTTCCTGACTTCTCCGAACTGAAACTTCCATCAGAAATATTTGCATTGAAACTACTTGAAAACAAAGGAGTAGCTACAGCGCCAGGTGTAGTATTCGGAAAAGGTGGCGAATATCATCTAAGATTATCTTATGCCAATGCGCTAGAAGAAATACGTCGCGGAGCAGGGCTTATTAAAGAACTCGTAGAAGGTGAAATTTAGAAATATGAGTTTCTCGAGTTTCGCAAAGTAAGTTAATGCTATATCGCGTTAAATTATCATATATTTCGATTAACCGATAAACAGTGCATTCAGTAAGCAAATTTTTGAGGAAATTTCTGTGAAATCGGTAGATGAAAACAATAATTCATTGGGCGATGAAGACGGAATTCTAATAGAGGAACAAGAGGTATCTGGTTTTAAGTGTGGAGTTTGTGGGACAAATTTGAAAGTAAAAGTCTTTTATAAAGATGATAAATACTACAGAAGAATTTACTGCCCAAAATGTAAGTATAGTATCGCTCCATCTGAAAGACCGCCTCTTTGAACAATTTAGGCAGCCTTCTGTGTTCTTATTAATAAAAACAGTAAAGACATAGACTAATGTCGATTAAAATTTAATCAACGAAAACAAAGTCGTAATCCTTGTGGTGTCATTACAAAGGATCTTTTATCTAATCTTTTCTTAATTTCAAGATTTTTTTAATAATGAGAGAAGAACTATTTAATTCTTCGCTACCGAATTTTGATAGCCTCACAATTTTACAATCAATATTTCTCTCTTTTAGCTCTTCTTCAAGCCAAGTTATTGAAGGCCATTGATCATATCCAAGTGCAACAATATCTGGACGTATTTCTTCCAAAATTTTCAGTTTATCTCCTCCTTCCGTGCCTAAAACGGCCTTATCAACGGGTTTTACTGAACTAACGAGGGCTCTTCTGTGTTCTTCAGAAAATATAGGTCTTTTTCCTTTCATTGCTTCCACGGAAGAATCTCGTGCAACAACAACTATCAAATAGGCGTTTTCTCCTCCCAATTTCTTTGCTTCTTCGAAATATTTTACATGACCATAGTGGAGAATATCAAACGTCCCAAAACACAAGACGCATTTCCTTTGAAGGGTTTCTGAAGGATATATTCGTTCCGACAAATTGAGCACCAAATTATTCAATAAATAAAACTTGTCATAGTCTCGAAGTATCACAAGAGAGATAAGTCTGATTTATGGAAGATTTATTATGGATGAAATAACAACTTATTTGTTTAACGCGATATTGCTAATGTTTAGACAGATATGAGAGAATATTGTTTACAACGAAATTTAAAAAAGCGTCTGTAAGTATGATAAATGTAAGTTATTCTAATGAATGTAGTAGAATTGTATTTATGAAATCATATTCTTGTTATAAAGGAGGTACTTTTGGTGGCCGATAAAACTATTACCGTGAAAACTGCGGAGGCACGACAGAGAGATGTAGGTCGTGGGAAGGTTCGTATTGATGGAGCAGCAATGCGTTCCATAGGCGTCACTACAGGTGATGTTATCGAAATACAAGGGAAAAAAACAACTGCCGCTATTGCGTGGCCAGCATATCCCGAAGATCAGGGAAGTGGGATCATTCGGATGGATGGAATCATCCGTAGAAATTGTGGTGTCACGCTAGGCGAAAAAGTAAAGATTAAGAAAGCTGATGTTAAAGCTGCGCGTTCTATCACAATAGCTCCTACTTCTATGCCACTTTCAATCGACTATGGCTTTGAGAATTTCGTTAAAAGAAAGTTGTTGGGCTATCCAGTTTGTAGAGGGGATACGGTGCTCATCCCTATTTTGGGAAGGGCAATGCCTTTCACTATAGTTTCATCCACACCAAAAGGAATCTGCTTGGTAACAGATGCTACATCCTTAAATGTGAGTGAAAAGCCACTGGCTGACACTGAGACTGGCTTTCCAAGAGTAAGTTATGAGGATATTGGAGGACTTTCTGAGGAGATTATAAGAATTCGTGAAATGGTTGAATTGCCATTAAAACATCCAGAACTGTTTAAACGATTGGGTATTGATCCACCAAAAGGTGTTTTGTTACATGGTCCCCCAGGATGTGGAAAAACACTTATTGCAAAGGCAGTTGCTAGTGAATCAGATGCGCATTTCATTCCAATCAATGGACCCGAAATTATGAGTAAATTTTATGGAGAATCGGAGCAAAGATTACGCCAACTCTTTAAAGAAGCGGAAGAAAATGCGCCAAGTATAGTTTTTATAGATGAGATTGATGCTATAGCACCTAAAAGAGAAGAAGTAACTGGAGAGGTAGAAAGAAGAGTTGTTGCACAACTTTTAGCCTTAATGGACGGATTGGTGGCTCGTGGCCAAGTGATTGTGGTAGGCGCCACTAATAGAGTTAATGCAATAGACCCCGCCTTACGGAGACCTGGAAGGTTCGATAGAGAAATTGAAATTGGTGTTCCAGATAAAATTGGCCGTCAAGAAATTCTACTTATTCACACACGTGGTATGCCCTTAAATAAAGATGTTCAATTGAGTAAAATGTCCGAAATAACTCATGGTTTTGTAGGGGCTGATCTTACCGCATTAGGCCGTGAAGCCGCTATGAAATCATTACGAAGATATCTCCCTAGAATCAATTTAGATGAAGATGTCATCCCCCCAGAGATACTAGATACACTTGAAGTTAATATGGAGGACTTCTTAAATGCTTTAAAAGAAGTCCAACCCTCCGCAATCAGAGAAGTCCAGATAGAAGTTCCAAATGTCCATTGGGAAGATATTGGTGGCCTTGATGAAGCGAAGCAAGAATTAATTGAAGCTGTCGAATGGCCTTTAAAAGAGGCTGACGCATTCGTGAGATTAGGTATAGAACCACCAAAAGGGATTTTATTATATGGCCCACCTGGATGTGGAAAAACTCTACTAGCGAGGGCTGTTGCAACAGAAAGCGAAGCGAATTTCATAAGCATCAAAGGTCCGGAGGTTCTGTCAAAATGGGTTGGCGAATCCGAAAAAGCAATAAGAGAAGTCTTCCGAAAGGCCAGAATGGCAGCGCCAGCCATTATTTTCTTTGATGAAATTGATGCAATAGTGCCTAGACGAGGAATAGGCTATGGTGACTCTCACGTAACCGAAAGAGTCATTAGCCAGATTTTGACGGAGATTGATGGTCTCGAATCTCTACAGGATGTCGTAGTAATCGCTGCTACTAACCGCCCTGATATAGTTGATCCTGCTGTTCTTAGACCTGGTAGAACTGATCGCCTTATCCTAGTAGGACCACCTGACAAAAACGCACGAGTTGAGATCTTTAAAATATATACACTTGATATGCCTATCACTGAAGATGTAGATATTGAAAAAATTGCAATGGCAGCAGAAGGCTACGCGGGGTCTGATATTGAGGCATTGTGTCGGGAAGCTGCTATGCTTGCACTAAGGGAAAATATGGACGTGCAGGAAGTAGAAGCACGACATTTCACTGAGGCAATGAAGAAAATCCATCCAACAGTTACTGCCGATGTAATCCGATGGTATGAAAGACAATCAGAACACTTCAGAAGGACGAAAATAAAAGCACAACCTCAGTTCGTTTAACTAGTTTTTTCTTTTTTCTCATCTCAAAAAACGCCTTTTTCTTTTCATACTGCAGATTAGCAACTAGTTTTTAGAGTTTTAAGCCTGGCAACTCAGAAGAAACCTTCTAAAAAAGGAAAAGTTTAAATTTTGAGGAAAACAAAAGCCGCTCAATGCAAACAAGTCAACTAAAGTTCAAAAAGAATAAAGTGGGCTCGCAATTCTATATAACATGCGTTCTATTTACATTTTGAAAATATCTAAGAAAGTAGAGGCCTAAAGAGCGACTGGTGTATTCATGAAAATCTTAATGACGATGCCCTCATTTTTGCCCCACAGAGGTGGCAGTGAAATAATGGCATATGAGCTCGCTAAAAGGCTCGTTGAACTAGGCCATAAGGTAATAATTCATACCATACAAAAAAAAGGTACAAAGAAATACGAACAAACAGACGGAATCGAAATTTATCGATTCAAAGACATAAGACTTTTTCCAAAGTTATCTAAAATCACACTCGGCAAAATCCCATCGATTTTTTCATTTTCTGCTATACCCTCATTATTTAGATTGGTAAAAAAAACACACCCTGATATAATCCACAGTCACT
This sequence comes from Candidatus Sifarchaeum marinoarchaea, assembly GCA_016294985.1. Classification (GTDB taxonomy): domain Archaea; phylum Asgardarchaeota; class Sifarchaeia; order Borrarchaeales; family Borrarchaeaceae; genus Borrarchaeum; species Borrarchaeum marinoarchaea. Next base: position 10,097 of record JAECRW010000002.1, read on the forward strand.
TCTTGGCAGATACCGGGCTCTCGGCAATAATAGTAGGAAATACTTTAAAGATACCAATAATAACTTCGCTCCTTGGAAAAGACATTTTTGACCCTGTGGATCCTGTTCCTATTAAATGGCATAATGTTCTTGCATGGCTTATGGAGAATTCTTCGATGGTAATTGCATGCAGTAGTGACCAAAAATTAAGAGCAAAAGCTATGGGTGTTTCTTCGGGCATCACAATAATACCGCACGGGGTAAACATCCAAAGATTCACTCCACAGGTAAAAGTAGATATTAAAAAGAAATTGGGTATTCAAGGCCCAATGATTCTATCTGTTCAACGTCTTCACCCTAGAAAAGGAATGGAATATTTAATCGATGCAATTCCTATAATTTTGGATAAAAAACCTTCAGCACAGTTCGTTATTGTAGGAAAGGGATCGGAAAAAGCAAAGATAGAAAAGAAAATCGAAATATTACACATTGAAAATAATGTAAAATTAGTTGGATTCGTTCCAGACTCGGAACTTCCCCACTATTATGCAAACTGCGATCTATTCGTGCTAAACTCTCTTTATGAGGCATTTGGAATTGTTTTGCTGGAAGCAATGGCATCAGGAAAACCAGTTGTTGCAACTACAGTTGGAGGAGTTCCTGAAGTAGTAATGAATGGAAAAACCGGTTTTTTGGTGTCCCCCAGGAAACCAAAGCAACTTGCAGAGGCGAGCATTAAGATTTTACAAGATCCCGAAATGAAACAAAAAATGGGTAACTCTGGACTGAACAGAGTTTTAAAACGATTTAGTTGGGACTCGATAGTGAAAAAATATCTGAATGCATATATTATGACCCAAAAATTGAAAAGCAGATGATTGCGGTTATCAGAAAATAGCGCAGTCAAGTATATTGCATTTAGATTACGAATGAGTTTAGTATAGTAAAAATTTATGCTAGGGATATCATGAGTAACAACGATGGAACGTTAAAGGAATTATTCTATGGGACGTCCCTTGTTACTATAGGCGGAATAATAAGAGACGTTATTAGATTTATTACCATAGCGTTATTAAGTATTCTTTTAACGCCTACCGGTTACGGAATATACGTTCTAGCTTTTACAGTTCCAGGGATAATCTTCAACCTTGCATTGAATGGTCTAATTGAAGGGATAGTGCGATCTGTTTCTGTTTATTACGGCAAAGCTGAATATTATCAAATCCGAAATGTGATAATCAAAATCCTGGGGATTCATTTTTTTGTTGGTATATGCATTAGTACAACCCTATACTTCTCTTCAGGTTTTATTAGTGAATCTATTCTGCTAAAACCGGAAATAACAGAACCACTTCGCCTTGCGTCATTTGCTGTATTACTTTTATCACTTTTCGGAGGAGTAATTAATGTTTTTAGGGCTCTTCAACGAATAAATTATTATGTTGCACTTCATCTCACACAGGTAGTCACATATCTTGCTGTGGTTTCGGTTTTCCTAAATATCGGGCTGGGAATAATAGGTGCAATTCAGGCAAGAATATTAACTGGGTCTGCTACATTATTAACAGGTCTGCTACTTTGTATAAAGGTCTATAAAGACATTGTTGCCACTGCTAAGATAGATGCCAGTTCTACAACCTCTGATTCACTAAAGGATGTTATCCTGTTTAGTTCTCAAATTAATATTATTAATGCGTTAAAATTATCAAGAGCAGAATTAATCACTATATTTCTGGGAAGATTCAGTTCTACTGCGGAAGTAGCTTATTTCTCTATTGCAAATAGTGTCATGCAGGTAATTGGTTATTCTGGATCTGGATCCCTGGCGATTATGCTCTTCCCAGAATTTTCAAAATTACACGCAAAAAATGATCAACCTATGATAAGAAGGCTATTTAGAATCACACTCAAGGTGTCGTTAGTTCTTGCAGCCTTCGTTGGAGGTCTTATCATAATTGGCTCTAGACCACTTTTGATGGAATTTGTTCCTTCATATCTGCCCGCATATCCAGTCATAGTCCTCATAGTCATTGTAGCAATTGTCAACTCAATTTCGGGTAGTCTTGGCTCTATTATTCGTGGACTTGATAAACTAAATATTTCAATTAAATACGGATCAATTGCAGCAGTTGTGAGTCTTATCTTAAACCTCTTCTTATCTTATATGGGTATTTATAATTCGGTGATTGGAGGACTCATATATGTTGTAATAATGGTGATTTGGAATATTCCTCCCCTATTCGAAGTCTCAAGATTATTAGAAATCTCAATGCCGTTAGACTTCTTTTTAAAATTAAGTTTTGCTTTTCCTTTATCCATTTTCATTCCTTATATGGTAACAAGTCTCTTAGGGAATGTATATCTTCAAATAATTTTGATTGCACTTTTTGTAGGCCTCTTTGGAATATTCTGTGTAATCTTGGGAGTCTTTAAGAAAGAAGAATTAGACTATTTAATTATTAATTTAACAAGGAATGAACTGACAAAAAAATTGATACCACTATTAAAGTTCTTCAAGCTTCTTGGAAGGTGACCCCCTCTAACAATTTTTAATTTAATTTTTTGTACAATATGCTCATAGGAAGGAAAAACATGTACATTTGCATGCTGGCACGGGAATTTCGAGAAGGTGGAGGAGGCGTCTTTACTCATACTCGCAAAATTTCGAAAAAATTGATTGAGCTTGGTCACAAAGTCACAGTTATTGCAACAAGGAAAAAAGGAGAACCGAAACGGGACGCGATAGATGAAATTCCTATAGTTCGCGTGCGTACAACAACCATCCCATTGTATTTTGTAAGCGAATTATATGCACGAGCCACAAGAATTTTTAGCTATAGCCTTTCTGCTGCAATGAAAATTAAGGAACTACAAACACAACAAAGATTTGATGTAATTTGTGGACAAGGCGTTTCTGGTTTTGCAGGCGTTTTAGTTCGGCAAATACATTCATTACCTCTCATGATTAGGACCGCATGGCCATATATTGGCATAAAAAACATCTGTCTATCTGAAAGAGGTAATAGTCTGGATAGATGGAGAATAGAAGCAACACATTTTCCTTTAGTTATTATGGATAAATTAGCGTGCACATCAGCAGAAAAAATCACAGCATTATCGAAATCATTGGCATACGAAATCTCAGAGGGATATAACATACCTTATGAGCGTATTGAGATCATTCCAAATGGAATTAGTGTTAAAGAATATGAAAACGTAGCATGCGATGAGATTAAAGAGAAATATAATTTGTGGGACACAATAAACGTATTGTTTGTCGGAAGGATCAATCAAAGAAAGGGTGTAGATTATCTTATAGACGCAATACCTAAGGTACTTCAAAACGTGAAAAATATACGATTTCTTTTAGTAGGAAGCGGAAACACAATTTTTTATAAAAAAAGAGCTCGTGAACTAGGAATTGAGCAGTACATAAACTTCGTAGGACATATTTCTCACGAAGATGTAAGCAAGTATTATGCAAGTGCAGATATTTTCATTCTTCCCAGTTTATATGAAGGCATGCCTTTTGTAGTTTTAGAAGCGATGGCGGCAGGTAAACCTGTTATCTCAACTAATATAGCAGGTATACCCGATATAATTAATAACGGGCATACAGGATTCTTGATAGAACCAAAAAACGTAAATGCAATTGCCAAATATATTACTATGTTAGCAAAGAATGAAAAACTTAGGAAAAATGTAGGGAATAATGGAAAGGAGAACATTAAAAAATTCTTTAATATTGAAAATGTTTCTAAACGACTGCTTTCTGTGTTTGAACAGACTATAATGCTTCATAATAAGAAAAAGGACTAGTCTGAAGCGTTATTAACATTGCCTATGAGTTTACTGTAAATTTTTACTATTTTGGGAATAATAATGCGTTCGCTAAACGTGTTAGTTACACTATGCAGTCCTCGTCGTCCCATCTCTTTTCTGAGCGAAACATCATTTAAAAGTGTCAACATTGCCTTCGATAATTCATTAACAGTTGGTCTCACTAACAGACCATTAACTCCGTCAATAACAACATCCACATTTCCACAGACTTTTGTTGCAATAACAGGAGAGCTTGCTGCCATAGATTCATAAAGAACACGGCTTAGGGCTTCTTCTCTAATTACTGGGGCAACAATTATATCTGCAGCGGCATATACACTGGGCATCAACTTATATGGGAGATTTCCTGTAAAAAATATGTTATTGTTAAGCTTTGAAGTTTGAACTACACTCTGCAAGCGTTCAAAAAGGGGACCACTCCCAATAACTACAAAATTAGCATCAGTACCATTCTTGACTAGAAATTGGGCGGCTTTAATAAAAAGCACAATTCCTTTCTCGATTTTAAGGCGGCCTACAAAGATTATACTCTTTTTTTGAGGGAAACAAGGGATTAATTGTTTAAAGATCTCTTTATTTATATTTTGATAGGATTTTGAATTGAAAAAATTGTGAATAACGTGTATTTTTTCCTTAGGGATTCCATTTTTTGTAAGTATACGCTTTACGCAGTTACTTACCGCAATAATTTTGTCTGTAAGACGCATCAATCTTCGTCTTATTGCAATTTTGAATAAAAAAATTGGTGTCAAAAAATATTTCACAAAATTAGGAAAACTTGATGGAAAATAAAGAAACATTACACATTTACTCAGATTTTGAAAATTACACTTATAACATAAACGCCTCATTGTAAAAGGAGGTAAAATATGATTTCCATGAAAACAAGTTGACCAGTTGCTATTTGCAGAAACTATAACAGGGATATTCATTATTTTACCCGCAATCATTCCCTCAAAAAGCATATCCATGTTGTAGATATGAATAAGATCAATAGCGTTCTTTTTAAAGAAAGAAACTAGGTGAACTACATTTTTAATTGAAAAAACTAGATTATTGCCCATTTCATTAAGGAGCAAGTTTTTTGACGTGTTGTTAGAAAGAATTCTATGAACAGATAATTTTTTCCAAGCAAAATGATTTTCCCAACTTTCTGGAAGATTTCTTATTTTTGTTGTAACAACATGTACGCAAATATCGTATTCAGACAACATTCTTGCTGTGTGGTATGCACTAATTTCACCACCACCTACAATCTTTGGTGGAAAGAACCTTGTAAGGAAGCAAATCCGCACGTTTTTCTACTCCAGAAGTACTACAATTTGTTATTATGTCACGACCTTGAGAAATTGTATAGACAAACGACCATCGTAAAGACAAAAGTCTCTTTTACTTCAGTTCATATAAAAACGCTCCTTCCAAACGGGGATATTTTTGCTGTGTTTTTGTTTTCCGTTATGGATTCATAAGAATTAGATTTCATATTTAAAAAGCGGATAGTTCGACAAACCAATACTTAGCCGTCATATCCACTTGAAAAGTGTTGCCTGTTTTTTATCAGAGATCTTTTCAAGCCGATCCAAAGCACGTTCAACTCTATTCTGTGAGAAATCATGCTCCTCACAAAGAAATTCGAATATTTTATCGCGATCTGGAGATTTCCATTTAATTGAGTAAGCGTCTGTCACCTCAGGTTCTAGGAAAATTGATCTTATTTGATCAAAAGGAACATCGGCTAATATATCTTTCACTTTCATTACTGATTCTAAATCACCGTGTTCTTTTATTAACTTTAATGCTGTTTTAGGCCCTATTCCTTTTACCCCCTCGTTAAAATCAGTTCCAATAAGAATGCCAATGTCAATTAACTGCTCTCTTGTTATTTCAAGGTCTTTCAGCATTTCTTCAAGATAAATGAGTTCAGGCTTTACTTCAATGTATGTTGATTTTCTGGGCAATTTTCGACGTCCGGTAATCGTAAGATTGCGTATCAGCCTATCAGCACCAAATAATAGGCTGTCATGATCCTGAGACCCCACACACCAACTATCGCCCTTTCTGACCATATAGGCTGCTTGAGCTTCACCTTCACCAGGAGCTTGCACGTATGGAAGTCCCATATGTGATAAGAGTATTTTACTGTCAGAAATCATCTGTTCGGTAAATCGCGAGGACGCTTGAGCGAATTTTCTAGCGTCTTCCCAGTCTCCTTTCTCAAGAGCTTCAAGCCATTTCTCAGTAGACGTTTCTCTAATTTGTTTTCGCATTTCAATTGTTTCTTGTTTTAATTCTGGAGATTTACCATCATATACGTAGAGTGGTCGAATGGTTTCTTCAAGTAAATTAATGCTACGATAAAAAAGACCGCTTAAATGAGATGTAACCCGTTTTTGAAGATCTAATAGAGGTGTCCCATCAGGCTGACGAATTATTGCCAAAAACTGATATAAAACGTTCATTGTATCAATAGCAATAGTTTTGTCACTTAGATCTTTCAATTCAAGTGTGTGTGTAGTTTTCTCTATAAGATCTTTTATTTTGAGTCCCATTGATATCGTCCTTATTATATTACACAATGTTTTTAAAAAGTTAAGTAGCGCATGATATAGAATTTTAAAAAATATCAATTATGACTTCCAATTCTGTATTCCTTGCAAATTTAATGCAAGAACTTTGGCCAAAGAAAAGTAAAATCATGTAAACAAGATTTGTTGGCTTAAAGATTTTCAAAGAGTTCAGGTTTAGAGAATGAACAGGACAATACGCCTTTACCATAAATCATATCGCCACTCACGTCGCGATGCATCTATTCTTGTCGTTTTATTTGTTTTCGCTTTTATTCTAAGGCAACTTACAGTCATACATCCCTACGCCGACGTATATGACATTTATTATTACTGGATACTGGCAAGAAATATGATTGCGGGTAAAGGTTATACGGTAATGGGCGAAGCCCATGATTGGTATTTACCTGGCTACCCTGTAATAGTTGCTATAAGTTCTTTGCTTATTGGAGATATAGAATTTTCTGCATTACTGATCTCTGCTATTTTAGGAAGTTTAACAATACCACTTACATTCCTGCTAGTAAAAACAGTAAGTAATGAAAAGGTTGCATTGCTCTCAAGTTCTTTAGTTTTAATTAATCCACAACATATAACTCATACAAGCAGAGCAATATCCGAAGGAATGGCTCTTCTTTTTGTTATTGTACTTCTCTACCTTCTTATTTTAGCAATAAGAGAAAAGTCAACTGTGCTGTTATATCTTTGTACATTTGTTTCAGGCGCTTTATTCTTAACAAGATATCCCAGTCTGATTTTTTTTCCAACTGTAATTATTTCATTACTTCTTTTGAGAAAAAGGATATCATGGCCAAGTAAACCAATATTTTTGGGTGTGCTGGTCATTTTGATTTGTTTTTCTGGTAGTTGGTTTTTGCGTAACTATATCCTTTTTGGTAATCCTTTTCATATCGAATATTTATTTCGGCAGGAAGCCACCGCCGCGGAGTTAGGGGGATATGATCAACTTATTATGAGGAATATCACCTATTACTTCACTAAAGGCTTGGTATTATATACACTTACACCAATTGTAACAGTTTTTTTCATATATGGCCTATTAACTTCAATTAGAAAAGTCCATGTTAATGTGATTTTTTATATCTGGTTATTTTTTGAATTTCTATTTGTTACATTATGGGCAGGCACTCCTCAACCACGCTATTACTTTTCAGCGATTCCTGCTTTGTCATTATTCGTAGCATATGGTGTTAATGGGTTATATCATTATATCGAAGTTAAAATCGATAGATTTAGATTTATTAGCCTCAAGGACGTGTTTATTTTAGCATTTATACTTAGTACCTTTATTAGTTCAAATTACCTAACAATGAATCATAATTACTTTTTAGAACTGCAATATGATCGAATAGTCTTTAGAAGGGCAGCAACATGGCTAAACATAAACACACCAAATGATTCCATAATAGTCACAACAAAACCAATGCTCTTTCATTATTATACTAATCGAACATGTATTTTATCAAGTACTTTCTTTAAGCAACCCTCTCTTTTTACTGAGAAGTACATATACTATATCTTTGATAACCTTGATGGCGAAATATATGAGCAAGAAATCAATTGGGAGCAATTTATTCGGAAATCTGTAGTAACTTTTGAGCGGACAACAATAGACAAAGTCCTATATTTTAGAGATACGTTCCCATTCTTGTATTCAGAATCATACGAGAAAAACCGCGTTGTTGTTGTATATCAAATAAGTCTTAGGTGAAGAGCTACTTAATGACCATATTTTCCTATCAATGGAACAAAAGAAACGCCGCCTCTTTTTTCTTTCTTTATTTTTCCGTCCAGGTCTTTTGTCAGAAGTATTAATGTTTGAAAGAAGTATACACCACCTATAGGGATTACTAATTTTCCGCTATTCTTCAATTGATCTATTAATGGCTCTGGTATCTTCGGACCCGCAGCTGTGACAAGGATTCTATCATAGGGTGCGTGTTCAGGATGTCCGAGTGTTCCGTCACCATGAATAACAGTAACTCTATCAGAATATTTTGCCCGCTCTAAGTTTTTGCGGGCGGATTCACTGAGCCTCTTGACTCTTTCTATCGAAAAAACGTGTCCAGATGCTTGACTGTCAATTGGGGCAACAATTTCTGCGATTAATGCAGCGTGGTATCCTGAGCCTGTGCCTATCTCTAATACTTTCATTCCAACCTCTAGATCTAAAATTTCAGCCATAATCACACACATATGAGGTGCTGAAATCGTTTGGCCATTCCCAATCGGTAACGGTGTATCGTTATAGGCACTGTCTCTAAGGGAGTCTGGCAAAAACAATTCTCTAGGAACTGTTCTGAATGCACGAATAACTTTATCAGTTTTAAGGGTGTCTGAAGCAATGAAATGCTTTATCAGTGCTTCTTTCTTTTTCAATAAATGCTGATTACTTTGACTTTCGTCAACCATTATAAAATCACTCAAAAAGTCTATTATTTGCGTTGAGTTATTGCTATACCTTATATTTAGAGTTTTTTTATTTGAATAAATGCGTTAAAGAAAGCGATTTATTGTCTATTATGAATAGAAATAGAATGGAGGCCGCTTATCTTTGCCACAAGTAATTGAGACAATTATTGCACGAGGCCACAAAAATATTCGTGCAACGCATAAAACAACATTTGAAATAACTCGCGAACAAGAGATCAGTACTTGTGCCGATTGTATTATTGCAGTTAATGCAAATGCAGCAGCAAAGGATTTAAAAGAAGAATTTAAGAACAAAGCTAAGAAACTAGATTCAATTATAGAAGTTCTCATTGAGGTAGATGGGTTAGTCGAACAAATCATGGGAAAAGGCTCACCAAAATTGATTCTTAGTCATCCAACAGATCTTGTAGGACGAAAAAGCACTTTTATTTCTGATAGAACCTTTTTAATCAATTCAAATAAAGCTGCTATAGATTTAAATAGACATCTTGTTGAAAAACTCAAAAAGCCGGGTATTGAGATAAAGATCACTTTGAAGATAGATTGAAGTAAAAATTATTTAATTTTAAGATCTATTACAACCTGATAAGTATGAGGTGCAATTTGACGTACGATTTTCTTTGCAAATATCTTTTCAACTTGTCGTGAGTACTTCATTATCTTTTTGATTATCTTTTTTTCCAGAGGTTCTTCTAATTCCTCTGTTTTAAGAAAATCATAGAAATGAAGAACACCCCCTTCTTTTTTGAGGGCTTTACATGCAACGTCTATAAACTTGTTGGCCGCTACAGGATGATTCATTATAACTCTATCAGCGATCCCGACAAGATTATTTTTAATAACAACCTCTCTGGCATCACCTACATAAGACACAAGTGTTCCTCGAAGTTTGTTGAGTTTAATGTTTTTTTTAAGATACTCAATTGCATTGGGATTAACATCAATTGCATATACGCTTGAAATCACTTTGCTGGCAATTAAAATAGAAAATGGACCAATTCCGCAAAACATATCGAGTACAACTTCATTTGGGTTAACTAAGGACGCAACTCTATTATGTTCTGTGCTTAAACGAGGGCTAAAAAAGGCTTTTGTAACATCCACCACAAACCGACAACCGTGTTCTCGATGAATAGTTTCAGTACGATTTTCTCCTGCGATAACTTCATATCTTCCTAAGCGATATAGGTCTTTTATGACCTCCTTTTTATCTAAAACAGTTTTAATGTGTTTATGGCTTTTTAATAAGGCTTCTCCTATAATTTGCACGTGCTGTGATAGAGACGAAGGAATATCTAATATTGCGATATCACCCACAACATCGTAACTATGAGGTAGAGATGCAAGTTCATATGGTTGCAAGATTCCCTCAAGGGCGTCAACAAGATTCTTAGGGCCTTCATGTTTAACTTGAAAAGCTTTTTTTCCGATCGAGAAGTCTTGCACAGTAGAGTTGATTATATCCATCTCATTATCTGATGGAAGTTTAATCAAAGGAAAATAAATAAAAGTCTCATTTCGTTCGATTAGTAAGTTTGTATTGATGAACGAATGGCGTATTAATAACTTTCTTGCAGATTCACCTTCGGTTTTATGCACGCGAAGATAATATGCAATGGACATCATACAGCTCTCACTTAATTTGTATCTGTTGCAAAGTTAAACACTATGTCTTTTTAGCTTGGATGAAGCAATTAGGTCCAAATTTATTGAGGATAGGCAAAGAACTAATTACTGACGCAATTGCTTTGGCTAATGGATGCGCTTTTCGTATAACGTAACTCGAAGAGAAAAGGATAGTCAAACCTAACCTTTTAACAAAATGTTCAATCTCAATTATATTTGATAAATACACTAAATCATCCTTATCACCACAAGCGAAGGCGGGGTCTTTCGAAAGGCGAGGTTTTAAAACTAATGAAAAGGTGTGGTTTTTTAATAGATTGAGTTGAATATACATGATAAGAAACATAAAAAGGCGTTTTAATTGATTTTTACTACATATTGCACTAATAAAAGCAATGAAGGCTGTTTTTAGATCTTTTCTTCCCTTTTCAACCCCTTTTTCTGAGACTACAACAAAAGGGCTTGCAAAATTCGGTGTCTGAATGAGGACAGCGCCGTCTTGTTTAGTTATTCTTGAAAGTTCAGAAATGCACGAACCAGGATTCGGAAGATGTTCAAGTAATTCCTGACACTCCACAATAGTAAATGCTTCATTTTTAAAAGGTAATTGCGTTGCATCTCCTATTAGAAACTCTGTCATATGGTCAATTTGTTCGGAGATGGCCATTTTCTTTCCGAGAAGAATTCCCGCTCGTGAAATATCTATACCCACTGAAAAGAGCCCTTCTGTCGCAACCTTTCTTACGATGACACCACTACCGGTGCCAACGTCAAGAAACATACCACTTTTTGAATTTTTCATAAGAGACTTGAGTCCAGGAAAAAAGAGTTTACCCACAGTATCTTCTTCCTTCCGATGACGTTCTGCATTTTCAAAATACCTTTCATAAGTGTCATAATAGGTAAACAAACGCCTTCTCAGAGCTCTAGACAGCGAATTACCCTCCATGGCATCAAATAACAGAAAGTTTAACACAGCAAGTTAAATACAAAACGTTTTTATAATTTTCAGCGATAATTCCCTTTTATCTTATTACTTGTGTTATGGGCCCGTAGCTCAGCTAGGTAGACCAACAAAATAGTTGAGGCCAATAGCGTCGGGCTCTTATATCCTTCAAATAGAGAAACCCGATGGTCGTGGGTTCAAAGGATCCAAGCAAAACGATTGGATCTGAAATTCCCACCGGGCCCGCCATCATTTTATCAAATATATTCTAATAATAATCTATTTTAGAAGATCTTAATACTTTTTTACGTTTTGGGTCTTTTAAACAGAGTTTTTTTATATATTCTAATGAGTCTTTCGGATATTTTTTCAAGAGCGTAGACTTCTTCGATTCGTTTTCTCGAATTTTTTCCGAATTGCTGAATTATTTCAGGAGATTTAGTAAATTTTCTTAGCAGTAAAGATAATTCTTTGTAGTTATTGGGCTTGAACAAGTAACCTGTCTCTCTATCAATGAGCACCTCTTCGATTCCACCTACTTTAGAGCCTATAACAGGTTTTCCACAAGCCATTGCTTCCAAAATTACAGAAGGTGAGGGATCAATTAAGCTAGGTAATATAAGGGCATCACAAGCATTATAAAACTCGGGCAGGCGTTCATATGGTACATTTCCTATAAATGTGACAAAATCAGTTAAATTTAGAGAGGAAACTAGTGTTTTCAAATTCCCTTCTTCGGTGCCTCTTCCAATAATAAACAACTTAACATTCAACTTACTTTGTAATAGATGTTTCATGGCATGAATAAGGCAATAGACACCTTTTGACTTTTCTAACCGCCCTACAAAAAGAAATTTGATTTCATCGCCTGAGAGGTATTTATTAAGGGCATTACTTCTTCTCGGTGCAAAAAGACGAGAATCGACTGGATGATAAAGAATATCGATAAACCTAGGTTTTGCGCCTTGGTTGATTAAATATTCGCGTGACTTTTTTGTTTGTGCTATATATCTATCACATCCACGTACCACAATTTTACCGATGAAGGTATTGGTTAATGATCGAAGAAGTCTCCAACCAATATGATCAATTACATAACCATCATAATGCTCAGTAAGGATCGTTGGAATGTCAGTCTTAATCCTTGAAAGAAGCGAACTATAGAGTGAATTTAATTGGTAATCTTCATGGAGATGTAAAATGTCAAATCTCTCGAATGCTGTCACTTTTGGTATTGATATTGGAAAATATGGTCTTAATTTGAATAAATAAGGAGTATGAATGATTTCTACACCCTGTAAGTTTCTTATTTCATTTTTATGAGGGCAACAAAAAACTGTAATCTTACAACCTCTTTCAACAAGTCCCTTACAAAGAGAGTGCGAACTTGGATGATCAAAGTACGGATAGACCATTAGAATCTTCAAAATTCTGTCACTGGTTTTCTGTTATTTTACAAATATGGATGCTCTAAATATATTGTCCAAAGGACAAAGTTCTACTTTCTATTGATTCACTTTATAAATATGAATAGAGAAATCACTGTCATAGACTTTGGTAAACTTAGTAGATGTATCAATTAGTTCTATCGTGCCTTCCTTTAAACCGAAGGATTCCTGAAATAGAAGGTATGAAATATTATACTTTTGGATTTTTTGTAAGATTTGAGAAAGATTTGAATTCCCACCTGAATAAACCGTGTATCTTTTGGAAAGAAATTCTACATCATCTCTCCAACCATCATTAAGTAACTTTGCTGAATTTGAAGTATATCGATCAATCCAAATGCAAGCGTTCTCAATTATTTCGATATCGGATGACACGGTATATGTTTTTTCGTATATCGCATAAGTAGATGATGCACAAATAAGCGAAAACAGAAAAGTAAGTAAATAAAGTCTCCAAGAGTAGAGGATATTTATTTTTTCACTAAAAAACAATTTCAAAACGCCAAAAGCAATAATCCCAGATAGAGCAGGGAGCATTGGCAGACTTAATCTAATTCCATGAATTTCCATATGATCAAGAAGATAAACAATTACTATAGCTGTAAAAACAAATACAATTGCTATTAGAATAGTATCAGAATCATGTCGTCTTCGTAAGAGTTCTAAAAGCCCATATAAAAAAGTCAGGGATAGCGCAATAGGTGTAATAAACGAAATAATAGAACTATTTCTACTAAGGACCCAAAAGTATGCGAGCATTCTATCCGGCTGATTGAAAAAAATTAGGTACGATCTTTCAGTGATTATGATTTCCAAAATATTTCTTCGAGAAGTAGATCCAAATAAGAACGCAGCAGGACCAAAAGGGTTACCATATGCAAGATATGGTCTTATATACCAAAGAATACCGACTAGGAAACCAATGAACATTGTCAATAGTAAATATAATACTTTAACTTTCTTCTTCTTGTAGTAAAGCCCAAAAATAATCACCAAAATGAAAACTATGGCAAAGCCAGTAGCTTTCGTGAGGATCGAAAGTCCAAAACTTAATCCTGAAAGAATCAGCATCTTCTGATTCTCATCAGATATTCCCTTAAGATAAAGAAAAACACAAAAAACTGTAAGGAACGTAATTGCAGTACCAACATAGCTTATTATACTAAAATATAAATTTAGGGGAGTAATTGCAAGGAAAAACGTAGTGAGTAGGGCTATATCTGTTCTGAATAGATATCTAATGAATGCAAATGAAATGAAAAGAGTCATTATTCCAAACATTGGTGATAAGAATTTCATGATCAAGGCATTAGATGTTGTTTCATAGAGTTGTGCTGCAATTAAGTGAAAAAGTGGTGGATGCCAGAGGAATGGGTAATGACGAAAGGTATCGGCCTGGGGAATATGACCTAATTTAGCTATATTTTCTGCAATTGCTAAATGCCATGCGGCATCAGAATTCACTGGATGAATAAATGCAAAATAAAGTCGTAAGAGAGCGCCAAAAAAAATTATCAATATAAAAATTAGTTTTTCGGTTAATTTCACGCTGATACGCCCTTGTAACAGTTACATGCACGTATTTTCAATTTTTTTTCGCTATTAAATCTGTAAGTGATTCTATTCAATTCTTGTTAGTAAATGAATAAATCATTCGTCCACCTTTGGTGGATTGAGTGTTACGACACTGAAGTAGAGTTTTTTAAATCTTTTTAGGAGCTTTCACTTCTTTCGATATAGTAAATTAGAGTTCTTGGATTTTCCACTTTATAGATTAGCGTAAAGTTATTTGGGGAATCTCTTTCAAAGTATAACTCGGGAAAATACTCTCTTGATTCTGGGGACATTGAGTCTAGAACGAGATAACTAACATTAGAATCTACAATCCTGTATTCCAATGTTTGGTTCTGATAAATATTAGGAAACCCAACTGCTTTTAATCTAGAGAAATAATGAAACACAAGGGGTTTATGTGCAATAACAACAGACCTAGGACCTGCTTGATCTTTTAACCACTCTGCAGCTTTTACATATTCCTCCGAAGCGGGACTGGGTATAACTCGATACTTAATTAATTGCGTTTCAGCAATTTCATTTATTGGGGTTAAATATCCTATATTAAGAGAAGAATATGGATTTTGTGGAGTAGTTAACGAAAAAATCAAAAGAATGCTGTATAAATTGATCGAAATGATGAATGTTAAAGCAAGTCCTCCTAGAACTTTCGAGAGCTGGATTTTTTTAGAGGACTGAAAGATCCACGAGTTTTTTAAATTAAAAATTCTTGAGATCGCCATTGCAGCGAATATAGAAATCAGAGGGACAAGAGGAAGTAGATACCTATGATATCGAGTGGGATACCAAATGAAAAACATCATGTACACCACTAAATAAGAATAAATAAGACGAATATTTTCTCGTTTGCCAGTAAAATAAAACCCAGGAATTGCAAAAAATAGTATTGTAATTGGAAAGATGAAGATAGACAAGAACGCGTAAGAAACTAAGCCGCCCCATAATCTTAACAGAATGTCTAGGAAGGAGTGGGTTCGGAGATATTCAAATATGTTTTGAGTTCCAGAGTATTCTGCGGATATTCCAGTTGATGTAGGATCCCTCCACAGGTCGGCTATATATCTAGTGCTCAAAGGATTACCAAACAAAATTGTATTCCTTAAGAACCACGGAAATGTTACAATTAAAAGGCCAATTATAAACCAAAGACATACGGAGAGTAAGTCTCGCGCTTGCTTCTTTTTTATTATTTCAAAAGCGATCAAAACTATATAAGCGACTATTATTAAGACACCGACATAGCGACTTAGATACGCGAGTCCAGTAAGTATTCCCCCAATAAATTGATTTCGTTTTTCTCTTTCAATTGATAAGTAGTAAAGTGCACACAGCGAGAAAAATGTGAAAATCGTTTCACTCATTGGAATGCCAGAAAACAACCAAAGCGCTGGGTTTACTGCAATAAATATTGCAGCAATAACACCTGTGCGATAATCGAATAGTCTTTTTCCTAAGAGGTATACTGGGATTATTGTTAAACTACCTATTATGATCAAAGGAACTAATGCACTTTGATAACTAATCCCTCCAAGCATATAAGAACAAGCGATAATCAATGAACTCAATGGTGGAAATTTGTCTTCTGGATGACCAAATCTTGTAAACCCAAGTCCAAGGGAGAGGCTTTCACTTAGTAACAGAACACGTACTGCATCAGGGATAAGCAAACCTATTAAGGGATTTATCCCGAAGCATAATAGTCTTAACGAAAATGCAAAGACAAAAATAAGGAGAACAATTTGAACTTTTCGTTCAGAGAATAGTTTAAGGAATTCTTCTATGTTTTTCCTTATACTAAACGTAAGCACCACATCACCACTATCTATACGCCTTAAGAGATTAATGAATAGCTTTAAGTGGTTTTCGTATAAACGTATCTCAATACTCACTGAAGTGAAGACACCCAATCTAGAGGAAAATATGCTAACTTCCTACAGTTCGCAAATCCGCGATATACAGAGGTTTGAAAAGTGAACATCTGTTTTATTACGTATCGTTTTCCACCAGATGTCACAGGAGGCGGAGAAATTTCGAATTATGTTCTCATAAAAAATCTTGCAAATTTGAACCACAAGGTAGTTGTACTCACAAGAAAACTAGATAATTCGAAGCCTCTAAAGCAAGAAGATAATATAGAAGTACACCGAATAATACCAACCCCCTTTCCAGCAACAGGATATCCTCTTGAGCCGTATTCCTTATTTTTAGCGAAAAAGATAATTTCAATTCTAAAATATAAACATGTTGAACTTATCCATGCTTTAGACTTTAGAACAACACCTGGAGCAATAATCGCTGCAAAAATTTTAAGAAGGCCTATTTTGGTTACAATAAGAAATTATTGGCCAATCTGTCCACGTTTAACCATGTTTATACCAAATCAAGGGGAATGTGCTGAATGTTCTCCCTCATCGATAATAAATTGCTTAGGTAAATGGAAGACTGGACTTCATCATTATATCTTTATGGTGTTGAGACGTTTTTTTCTAAAAAAGGCTGACAAAATAATCTGTGTGAGTAAATATGTGAGAAATATTCTTTTTCAGACATTAAAAATTAACAAGAGTAAATTAGCGACGCTCTATAACCTACCTGACTATCACACATTTGAGATAACAAGTACTTATAAAAAAAACCTCAAACAAGACTATGGACTTTCGGAAGAAGATTTCATTGTAGGATATGTGGGTCGCATCACTTTCGAAAAAGGAATCGAGTATCTCATCAGAGCGTTCGTTAATGTTGTGAAGATAACGGATCAAATAAAACTTGTGATCGCTGGAGATGGAAACAAGAAAATCGAACTGCAACAACTTGTGAAAGAATTAAAACTTAATAAATCTGTTACTTTCGCTGGATTTATCGCGCATGAAGATATCCCTTCATTTTATGAACTTTGTGATGTTATTGTACTTCCCTCTATATGGGATGAGCCGTTAAGTCGCGTTTTACTAGAAACATTTCATTTTAGTAAACCTGCGATTGCTACAAAAACTGGTGGAACTCCAGAAATCATAAGCGATGGCGAAAATGGGCTATTGGTAGAGCCAAAAAACTCTGATCAAATAGCCGATAAAATTTTATTCCTCTATAAGAATCCGGATATACGTCAACGAATTCAGGAAAATGCTCAAAGTTATTCAAACAAAAACTTAGATTCAAGAACCTTGACAAAAAAATTCCTTGATTTATATAAAACAGTACTCGGTAAAAGGGGCTGAAATTTATCAACCGATTATAGATGGTTTTTCAACTGAATATTTTATAAAAAGGTCAGACTTCGACAATATTACAACGTACACGCTTTAGAATTTCTTCAGCTACATCTGGTGTTGCTTTCATAACATAAAGATATTTTGGTGTACGAATTTTAATTTTGACAACGTCTTTTAATCTTTTAATACGTGCTTCAATGGCAGTTTCGGAAAGTTTTAAGAGTTCATCTGGGTCAGTAATTTGTTTTGGCATCATTATCTCCTCTCGATCTCTTTATGTACTATTTGGTGGGCGGGGTGAGATTTTCAGAAAGAGAAATTATATCTCTTTTCCTTTGAACTCACGACTTCCAGACCCTTACAGAGATTGTAAAGATACTCCGCCGCGTGAGGGCGGCGTCATAGCCAGCTAGACCACCCGCCCAAAGAGTTATTGGAAATTATCCGGTTAATTCACGCTTTTTCCATCTAAGGTCCTTTGAGCGACATCGCCGACATTTCTTTGCGCCTGGTGGGTTTCTTGCATAACATTTCCTGCATATCATGTGATGAAGTAAATGTTTTCTTGCAAGTGCTCTTAGTTCTGGATCTGCAACTGGCATTCATATGTCTCCTTTTCAAAGAATTTCAAGTGTATTGATTCATTTGTGACTCAATGCTGTCAAGTTTAGATTTTTCATTGATTTATAATCCTTTCGTTGCAGAATTTAAGTTAAAATTTGAACCCTACAGAAGGTGCTCTATTCTTTAGGTTCTTTAAGTTTTATGGATTCTGCGATTGAATCTATCTTCTCTTCCAGAAGTGCTAGATGGCGTACAATTGTTGTAATTTCTTTATCGGTATTTGCCTTTGAGAGATATAGTTCATATGTGGCGAAGAACAACACTATAACGGCAAGAATAAGTGCTGCATTTAGCGGCAGCTCGGTCATAAATATAACGCTTAAAAATTCCAAAACAAGAGGTTCAATTGAAATAAGTACCATGGACACCAAGAGCAAAATCCATATAAATATCCAAAACAGCATCCCTGACAAGCCAATTTTTTGGTGTGTGTACTGCCGGAACGTATGTGCCACCAAAACAATCGCTACTATTACTGCAATAAGTTGAATACTACGAAATACCAACATTTGAGTAACCCCATCGATATTTTCAATTTATAATGATGAATCTCTTGTGAATTATTTTATTAAAAATCCTGTGGCTTAATTAGTTGATTATTGATGAATTCTAATACTTATTCAGCGCAAATACTGTCGATTGTTATTCCTGCATACAACGAAGAACACACCCTCAGAAATGTAATTAATTCAATATCACTCGATTTTCCGCATGAAATCATTTTAGTTGATGATGGATCTTCTGATAATACATTTGAGATAGCGAAAGCTAATCCTCATGTAAGAGCCATCCGCCATATCTTAAACAGAGGTTATGGAGCAGCAGTCGCTACAGGATTCGAAATTGCGAAAGGAGATATCATTGTTACAATTGATGCTGACGGCCAAAATGATCCCCAGCAGATTTCTGAATTAATACAACCTATTCTATCAGGCGAGGCTGATGTAGTTGTTGGGTCTCGATATCTTGATGAATCTAATGGATTTAGGATATCACTAATTAAACGCATTGGAGAAAAACTCATTGGATTTGTATTACAAAAAAAGTACGGAGTTAAAATCACAAATTCTCAAAGTGGATTTAAAACGATAAGAAAAGAAGTAATAAAAAACCTTTTGCCGTTAACTGAGGAACGTTTCGGTTTCAATACTGAGTTGCTCGTATGCGCACTTAAAAACGGCTTCAGAGTTGTAGAACTCCCGAAGAAAGAAATTCCGCGTAAATACGGCAAATCAAAAATTAAATTGTTTAGGGATGGCTTCAGGATCCTTTATGCACTTATTAAATCAATTCTTGGATAAAAAGAGCTGAATTCCGTGAATGATTTTGAATTTCGCTTTCAAATAAAAAAAACCCATGTTCTTCTTGCTTTATTCATTTTGGTAGGTTTAATACTCCGTATGATAAATTTAAATGGTCCATTGGTATGGGATGAAACATATTATATAACTCACTCAGAAGAAATAAAACTTAATCCTTTTAAACACCCCGTTTGGGGAGGTCATCCCCCTCTATTTGCTTATCTCCTTTTTAGTGTATATCTTATTTTTGGTTCATCGATTTTCGCATATAGAATGCTGTCGGTCGTTCTAGGTAGTCTGACTATAGTTATAACATTTTATTTTGGAAGACTGCTCTACGATGAAACAATAGGTGTATTTGCCGCCTTTGTTTTGAGTATCCTTCCACCACACGTCATTATGAGTCGTCTTATAATGATAGATGTAACCCTTACATTTTTTGGTACTCTTACTTTGTATGGTTGGGTAGCTGGTGAAATGAATGATTCCCGCAAACTAATGCTTTTAGGTGCTCTATCAGGTGTTCTATCAGTTTTAAGCAAAGAACCTGCTATTATAATTCCCATGATTTTTATTTTGTGGTGTCTCTTAAGAAGAAAACTTTCATTCTATAATGTACTATCAATAGTACCTCCTTATCTTGTGTATGCGATTTGGAAGATTTGGGCAGCTTTGACCAACTATAGTTACTCTGCACATGGCGTAAATTATACTGCCCTAGATCTGCTTACCCAGCGTGCTCAATTCGAATCACTACCTATTAGTTACGTCAAAATCTTCGGAGAGGATCATCTATTTCTATTCTTTATTATTTTGTTACTTACGACATATATGTTCCGTATCAAAATTCAAAATAAAAGCATTTTCAATATGCTGCTTCCTATTATTCTCATAATACTTCTGGGAATTCCTCTTGGATTCTTTTTCTTACAACAGTTCTTCCCTCTTCCTTCCACGACAAATTTTATAGATATTATCGCCCTTTCCTTATGTTTTTGCTTGTGGGGAATTCTTGCTATTCATGGCCTACAAAATGATGTTTCTGAAAAATTCTTGCTCATTTGGAGTCTGTTTTGGCCTGTTGTGTTTATGTTAAATCCCAAAGTCAGTTGGCAATATCTTATTCCTATCTCCCCCGCGTTAGCCCTCCTAATTGGCAAAGAGTTGTTTTTTTCTTTTACAAAAAACTGGAATTGGAGGTTATTCGGCATCGCCACAATTTCTGGGAGCATGTATTTATTTCTCGCCTATGACCTATTCGCATCGTATCTTATATTTTCGCAGAACGATCTCTTAACATTCCTTTTTGTCTTTTGACGCAACTCAACTAGTATTCGCATAAAATACAATAAATTAAAGACGTTTATTAAAAAAGAAATGTGTAAAAGTGACGATATTGTGTCATTCCATGATAGTTTCAAGGATAACATGGGCAGAAGTCTGTTTAACCCCCCCGATTCCCGAGAGGTCCTTTAGAAAAGAATCTAACTTAGCACGTCCGACCTGTGCAATCAAATCTATTTCACCTGTTACCCGAAATAGCCGTTGTGCTCTTAAGGCCTTAATTTTGTCGTAAGCTTCAATTCGTCGTTCAGGATCAATCTTTATGAACACGAATGACTCCGTTACAGATTCACCTAGAGCTTCGAGGGCTTTATTTGTGAGATCTATAAAACCTCGCCCTGTACGAATGAAATCAATATCTCTTAGTTTTCGTAAATGGTTACTGAGAGCTTGACGAGTAATTCCAAGGCCATCACTTAGTTCATTTTGTGTTAGGATGATTGTGTGAACTTTTACGCTTTTTCCCGAATTATATAATCTTTTCAAGATTTGTAACTGTCTTTCTGTAATCTTAACAACATTACTGGCCATGCTATGTCCTCCATTATACTAGTTTACATGGCATTAAAACAAAATTTACATATTTATATAATTACTTATTTGTTTGCAAAAAAAAGCTTACATATTAAAAAGGTTTCGCAAGTATTTTCTATAAAAATTCTTTCGATGTCAATACTAGTTACTTCCAATTGACCCTCTATTTTTGAGATTTTTGTAAATGATGGTTTTCCTCTCTTCCTAAACGACGATGCATCCCATTAATAATCATTAAAAGAGTTTTAAACTTAAAAAAAATGATAGGATTGCGAAGAGTGTTAAAATAATCCAGTATGTCAAGTTATCTAACTGTACAATAAGATTCGCATGAGAACCACACTTAACAAAAGATTGATAAGGGGATTGAACTATACGGAGAGCAAAGCAAATACATCGAACACGAAATCGAGGTAATCGGTAATGCCAGAGTCTAATGTAATTTTCGTCGGATCGAAACCAGTCATGAACTATGTGCTTGCAGCCATCACTTTGTTTCATGGTAATATAAAAGAAATCCTTATCAGAGCTAGAGGGCGTGCAATCAGTCGCTCCGTAGACGTTTCAGAAATTATTCGCAACAAATTTTTAACTGATGTCAAGGTAAAAAGTATAACTACAGGAACAGAAAAACTAAAAACGGACGATGGGCATGAACTGAATATATCCACAATCGAAATTGTCCTTGAGCGCGGAGGCGACTGACAGATTTTCGAAATATCCAATGAATTGATATGCAACTTCTGTGGCGGGAGACAGTTGACATGAAAGGACCCCTTTGCAATTTTTGTTTACAAACAGGCATTCTCTGTGGCAAATGCCAATCGCTTCTTGATTCAGGAGAACTTACTAACCTTGATATCACAGTGGCCATGGAACTCAACAAATTAGAAAAAAGCTATCCCGCTTTAAAAGACATTACATTTTATCGTGCAGTCGAAGTTGGCCCATTAGTCGTTGTATTAGTTGGAGAAAGTGATTTGCCAACTATTCTTGGACAACGTGGGAAAATTATTAGAGCACTGGAACAAAGTCTTAAGAAAAGGATTCGTGTTATCGAAACATCATCCTCTACAGGGAAAATGGTTGAGGATTTGTTAACCCCTGCTGAAGTGGCAGGCATTAACACTATCTGGTTACCAGACGGATCTACAGTGAAAAAAGTTAGAATACGTAATTTTGACAAGAAGAAATTACCTGCATCTATCGACACACTTGAAGATGTTATATTACAGTTAACAAATGAACCTATTCGCATTGTCCTAGAATAGCGTTACTTTTCTGTTCATCAAAAACATTATAAGAACATTCTAAAATCCCAATTTAATGACCAGACTTTCCTAGAATTTTGAATAGCTTTATGAGTAATTTATTCTAAATACCGCGGTTTTAGATTGGTTAAAAGTAGGTTGTTTTCACAAATTGTACAGTGAGGGACTTTCATGCAGTTAGAAAAACTTGAGAATTGGCGACGGACTCACTATAGCGATCAAATTGACCTTGAAACACTTGAAGGAAAAGAAATAACAGTTTGCGGATGGGTCAAACAAACTCGTGATCTTGGAGGCTTAAAATTCGTTATCTTGCGTGATAATTTTGGAGAAATTCAAATCACATTTCCTAAAGCAAAGCTGGAAGAGCATTTATTTGATAAGGCAAATTCTCTAAAAAATGAGATGCCTATCGCAGTTAAAGGTAAGGTCAAAGAGGACAAACGTTCTCCAACTGGATTCGAATTAATCCCGAATGATCTTAAAATACTAAATAGTGTATTAGCGAATTTACCACTAGATTCTACTGGCAAAGTGAAAGCCGATCTTGATACCCGTTTAGATAATCGTATTTTAGATTTACGTTCATCTATATCTCATGCGATTTTCATTATACGACATAGAGTAACAACTGCAATGCGACAATTTTTTGTAGAACACCGCTTTATCGAAATTAATACACCTCGAATTATAGCTACAGCTACAGAAGGCGGAACTGAACTTTTTCCAATAGCTTATTTTGAGAAAGAAGCGTTTTTAGCTCAAAGTCCACAGCTCTATAAAGAACAACTCACAACGGTCTTTGATAAGGTTTATGAAATTGCGCCTATCTTCAGAGCCGAAGAACATTCAACAACCCGCCATCTTAATGAATTGATGATGGTTGATATCGAGATGGCATTTGCCAATTATAATGACGTTATGAATGTACTTGAGGAATTAATTCATTTTGTTATTTCAGATGTAAAAAACAATTGTGAGGAGGAACTAAATACCCTGAAAAGTGAAATAAAAATTCCAGAACTGCCATTTCCCAAGTACACGTACACAGAAACCCTTGATCTTCTAGGGAAAAATGACTATGAACTAACCTGGGGAGACGATATAGGAACCGACGCTAGTCGAAAACTTGGATCAATTATTGATGGTCCCTATTTCATTACAGAATGGCCTTCTGAAGGGAAACCCTTTTACATACAACCAAGGGTTGATAAGCCCGAAATTAGCGAATCTTTTGACCTTATGTACAGTTGGATCGAGTTAGCCTCTGGCGGGACTCGTGTTCATAAAAAAGAAACGTTAATCCAACGGTTAATTAATCAAGGACTAACTCCAAGCTCATTTGATTTTCATCTCAAGGTTTTCGATTGGGGGATGCCTCCTCATGCAGGATGGGGTCTTGGTTTAGCTCGTCTCATCATGGTTCTAACTGGAAGACAGAATATTCGCGAAGTAGTGATTTTCCCGCGTGACAGAACACGACTAACTCCTTAATTTCTGTAGATTGGAGTCACCAAATCTGTTTTCATCAACTCGCGTAGGAGTATAGTTGCATACGATCCTTTTCCTAGTGAGAAAGTTACTTTCAACATCTTTTTACCATCGTTTAAGGGATCGTCATTAATTTCTAACGCCTGAAAGTCTTTTATTGGCATGATGACGGGGCGATATCCTCCCTTGGAACTCGCTTCTGGATAAGATTTTATACGAAACATTGATGGTTGTATTCCTTCCTCTGTAAGGATTTCATCAAATAATTTACCAACAATTCCTGTTGGAAATAAAGGGAGCTGATATCCAATTAATGGGGCAACTAAAGTGGATTCATCATCAAGATTTTCTTTGAAAAGGTGAACACTGCCATTTGCAGTTTGCACTATATCCTCATATGTAGGTTTTAAGGAAAGTCCTTTTTGGAAACGTAAACTTAGAAATTTATTGAATATATATGACTGGAATGCATGTACAAACATAAGGCGAAGACCTTTTGATATTTTTCTAAACGCATTAATAAAATCATTTGGATGATTCAATAAATGGTTTATCATTGCTAATTCAGGTTTATAGCCTTTCGGAAATTTTTTCACAGCATTTCGATAGTCTTCAGTTTCAGCAAGTTCTTTTCTCGCTGTTGTAACCTCCTTTGATTCTAATGGTGATGTTGCCGTTAAAAAAATCTCCGATGCTTTTTTAAAATCACCCTGAATGAATGATTTTCCCACAAGATGTGTGATTGGACGAAGTGAACCAAAACGTTGATGTCCAAAGAAATTGACTAGCCCACCAATTTCTTGAATATTCTCTAAAAACAGATCAATGATCTGTTCTATCTTCACAGTTGATTCACTTATATCCCGTATAATAATTGTAAAATTGTTGCCCCATAGATCTCCTAACGAAATTGGCGTTTTTGCATAGATAGGATTTAAAATCTTTACGTCTTTAATACGAAGTTCCAATAACTTCGAAGGATGGATTTTCCATACACTCATTCGTTGAACAGTTAATGCTCGCCGATCTTTTGTTCCTGCAAAAGAAAATCGTTTTCTACTAACCCTCAATCTTCGCCTTAATTTGTGAATTAATCGATGTGTATCCCAGTCCTTTTTGACAATATTGAATTCAGTATATTCTCCGTTTAGGGAATTGCTTTGCTCGATTTCTTGGGAAGCATTGATTGACAGGATTTTACCATCAGGAGTAATTTCTCGTACAATAAAATCTTCAATTAATTGCTTAATCCTTCCGCCAAGTCCAGGTTGTGGCGTGATATAGCGCATTAATCCTATATCTCTTTTAGATGAGAATACCGATGGTTCAGTCAATTATGTCCCTTCCTTTCTAGAAAAATAGAAGAAGACTCTATACAAGTTGAAGATGTCCTGTTATTTTATCTACAATTTCAGATCTATCAGGACCAATTCCTAAAGCCGTAGTCGTTCCTGGTGGTAGCTCTGTGAGCCCAGCATCTTTAATTAGTACACAAGGAACTTTAAGCTGAAGTGCTTTATCATAAAGATCCAGGAGTTCATTAAGTGTTTCAGCACGAAGGGCTACCTTCTTAGAATTGCCTATTCTTTTCCATTTTTCCCATATCTCTCTGTTTTCTCTTTTTGCCACTTCAGAGGACTCTACGGCTGCATGACAAGCTTGAACTATCATTTTTCCTTTGCTCATTTTCAGATCAGTCCTTATAACCATGACCATTTTGTATTCGTATGTTTTTGAACTTGACAATGTCATTTCGCTTACACATCTGAAATTTGTTCTAACAATATCTCATCTATTAGAATATGGACTTTCTTTCTTATTTTTAAAACATCTTAGGAAAAAAATGGTTTATTCCAATTTTCTGAGCATCTCTTGATTCTCTTGAATTACATCTATAATATAGTCTTGATCTTCCCGCTTTAGAGACGCATGAATCGGTATACATAATACTGTTTCAGATGCATTTTCTGCAACAGGGAATTGACCATATCTAAACCCATAGAGCCTTTGAAATATAGGCTGAAGATGGAGTGTAGGAAAGGCAATTCTCGTTTCAACGCCCGCGGTCTCAAGAATGGATTTTAATGCGTCTCGCTGTGCTTGAGTAGTTGTAAGTATTGGATACAACATATATGTATGGACATTGTAAGATCTCACGGTTTGTGGATAAATGAAGTCAAATTTGCTTATGTGTTTGTTATAATACTCAGCTTGCGCCAATTTTAGTTTTAAAATAGTATTAATTCGCTTTAGTTGAACTAGTCCTATAGTGGCTACAAGATCCATCATTTTATAGTTCCAACCGATATCGACATGATGGTATCTCCCATCTTGTCCATGATTTCTCAGAATTCGTGTCTTTCTTGCAAGTTCTTTATCGTTAGTTGTCAACATTCCTCCCTCTCCTGTAACTATATTCTTATTTGGGTAGAATGAAAAAGTCCCAGCATCTCCCAAACTTCCTGCCATCTTACCTTTATATGAAGACCCGTGTGCTTCAGCGGCATCTTCCAGGATAAATAAATCGTGATCTTTTGCTATGTTAATTATTTCATTCATTTCGACACATTGCCCCGCATAATGAACTGGGATTATGGCCTTTGTATTGGATGTTACGGCTCCTTCTATAGCATAAGGATCGATATTTAGTGTTTCGGGATCTATATCAACAAAGACTGGTTTTGCTCCAAGAAGAACAATGATGTTTGCAGTTGCGGCGAAAGTAAATGGTGTAGTTATGACCTCGTCTCCTGGCTTTATATCCTTTGCAGCAAGGCCGCAGTGCAAAGCTGCCGTTCCCGAATTGAATGCAACAGCATATTTAGTTCCCACATATTCAGCAAAGTCTTTTTCAAACATTTCAACGTATTTTCCTTGACTTAATCTCTTTTCTTTCAATGCTTGAACAACAGCATTTATTTCTTCTTCTTCAATAAAAGGTTCAGCCAAATAAACACGAAAAGAGTTCATAAAATCGCCTCACGTTTTTACTGAAAAAAGCGCATCTATGGTGGAATTCTTAATCTTAAGTACTTTAAATTATTGCTCAGGTTTTTTCACGAACTTTGAAGTCGGATTCTTTCAGTTATAAATTTCGTTTAAAGAACGTTGACATATGAGAATAACTTTTGCAAGATTAAGGGGTTTG
>JAECRW010000153.1 GCA_016294985.1 Candidatus Sifarchaeum marinoarchaea
TGAAGGCGCAGACTTACTTTATTATATTGGATGTACTACTACTTACGATACACGGGCGCAAGAAATAGCCAAGGCTTTAGTATCATGTTTAAATGCGGTAGAAGTTGATTTTGGAGTTCTAGGTAAAGAAGAAAATTGTTGTGGAAATGAAATCCTCGGAATGGGTGAACTGGGCTTATTCGAGTTACTAATTGAGGAAAACGTGGAATTATTCAAAAATTATAGCATTGAGAACATGCTAGTTTCATGTCCACATGGTTATAATGCATTTAAAAACAAATACGAGCTCGAATTAAAGGTTCAGCATCATTCAGAACTACTTGCAGAGTTAATTAATAATGGGAAATTGACTTTTTCAAAAAGAATCGAAAAAACAGTTGCTTATCATGATCCTTGTTTTCTTGGAAAATACAACGAAATCTTTGAAGAACCACGACAGATAATTGAAAGTATCCCTGGAATTGAATTCATTGAACTGGATAGAATCAAAAACCAGAGTCTATGCTGTGAGGGGGGCGGCGGTAGAATGTGGTTCGATGTTTCAGGACCAAACAATGCCGAAAAGCGTGTTGAAAATGCTATTGACATAGGTGCAGAACTATTATTGACCGCGTGTCCATTTTGCGTCGTAACTCTTGATGCTGCGGTTAAGACATTAGATAAAGAAGACGTCATTAGAGTTATTGACATCGCAGAACTGGTATTACAAGGATTCTAATGAAGACAAAGTGAAATGGTGTAATTGATAATGTCATCAATACAGCCATTTTCTTAAATTTCATTCTAATAGAGAGAAAAACAGTTTTCAATGGCAGAAAGAGAGAGACATGCCTTTGTATGAATTTATTCAATTCTTCGCATAACTACGAAAAAGTTCATGCCTTCTCCTTTGCCATCCTTTTTTTGGTGGGGGTGAGGAATCTTTTAGAAGGTAGAAGATGATTTACTTAACAACAAATATATATATATTTTATGTATAATTTAAAAATATTAGTTCAATAAAGAATAATTAGATAACCGGATACATATACGATTATTTAAATAAAATTGTGTACTTTTCGGACACGATAATATGAGTCCTGATGATCATTTCAAGCATCTATACAAATCTAAAGGTAGAAGAGACGCCAAGAAAAGAATATTAGATCTGTTAGCTAGCGTAGGAGAAAGAGGAATTTTTCAAGCACAAATCCCACAAAATCTTATCTTATCAACAACTTATATCTCTACTCTTCTTAATGAATTAGAAAAAGAGGGCAGAATTATTAAAAGAAAAGAAATAGGAAGATCAAACCGAATATGGCTAGTTAATAAGACACCAGAAGAAGAATCTGTGAGAAAAATCGACACAAAAACACATCTATATCCCATCTATTTAGGATTCGTTCCTGCAACAGAATTTGCCGCATTATTTCTTGCAGAAGACAGCATTTTAAAGAAATATGATATTCATTTAAAACTTATTCCGTTCCAAAATGTCGAAGAAGCAACATTAGCTACAGGTCGAGGTGCCTTAGATCTTTGTGTGACTCCTGTCATCACTCAAATCGCAGTAGCTCTCCGGACAGGCTCTTTAAAGATCATTGCAGGTGCTGGCCGGGAAGGTAGTGCCATTGTAATTAGAAAAGATTTGTATTGTAATAATATTTGCGATATAAAAGATTTGAGAGAGAAAAAGATAGGCTCATCGAGACTATCTGCTATGGAAATGAATTTAAGAACGATTTTAGAAAAGAACGGAATAGATTCTTACGAAGCCTGCAAAATTATCTTTTACGAATCGCCTGAACTCATGTATCAAGCACTTAAATACGGACATATTGATGCAATCTCTATCTGGGAGCCTTATATCACTAAACTAGAATCAGAAGACCTAGGTAAAACTTTATTGTGGTACTCCGATCACCTTCCTCAACTGCCATGTTGCACACTTGCGGCTAATACTAATTTTTTGGAGAGAAATGCTTGGCTGATTGATAGATTTATGAAAGGTTATATCGAAGCTTATGAAAAGATCGCAAAAAATCGTGACATGGCAATCAAATACGTTGCATATAAACTCAAAACGGATGAAAAGTTAATTAAGAAGGGATTTGACAATTTCATTTATAGTCCATTTATCTCTAAAAACGATATTACTGACGTCATAAGGCGTTATCGTTTGCGATTAGTTAGCGAAAGTGAAGTTCAAAAACTTCTATTGTCCTAGATCTTTTATTATCTTTCAGATAATTGTGTCTCAAAACAGTGTTTGAAAATATTGTGAAACTGACACTAACAAGCACATATCTTCAAAAAGTCAAAAAGCGTGATGATAATGTGTGCGCCAAACACGAAAAAAGAACATAGACTCAAAATAGTTGTTGCTGGTGACGGCGGAGTAGGAAAAACGTGTTTATTAAACAGATACATTTCAAATACGTTTATGGACGTTATGAAAATTACTATCGGTACTGGTTTTTTCGCTAAGGAAATAGAGATGGAAGACTTTATTGCAAAACTTCAACTCTGGGATTTTGGTGGAGAAAAAAGATTTCGATTCCTGCTTCCCAATTACTGTAAGGGGGCACATGGTGTTATACTGGCATTTGATATGAATGATTTTACCACGTTAATGAATTTAGATGAATGGCTTCAAATCGTTAGGGAAAATACAAAGGATCCTGTAATAATATTAGTTGGAACAAAAGTAGACGTTGCAGGATATATGGATGAGAGAATTATTCAAGATTTCTGTAAAGAAAACGCTATTAAAAAATTTATTCCAACAAGTGCAAAAACAAGAAAAAATATAGAATTGGTTTTTCAAGAGTTGGTAGAGAATATCATCGATAAGTCGAAGAAGTTTTGAAATAGAGATTTCATTTTTTCAAAGACAAGGAATAATCAAGCACGTTATAGGGGCAGGCTTCAATGCATCGATTGCAAAGATAACACTCTCCTTTATTAAACTCAAATTAGGTCAAATTCCAAAATCTCAAGAAGCCATCGGTCAGCCTTTTTCACTTTGTTGCTTTCAATTATCTTCAAACGCTGTTTAAATATTGGACCATAAGTTATAAGGGTGTGGTATTCCCCATTTTCGCCGCATAGATCGATTTCTCGACTTCTAAGGAACTCTATAAATTCCCAGTTAAGAGGTTGTCCAACCCATTCAGGATCTATAAGTTCGGCTTTAACGCTGATAATAAAAGCTTTAAAACCGATATCAATGAATTCGGTTAGCAGAGTTTCATATTTTTGATTCCACAGTGGTTCAATCGCTTTGAGTCCTACTTCTCCACAAACTTTCTCAACCCAATCTCTATGTTCCTGAAAGTCTATATCTCCAAAAACTCCGCCTTCGATGCCCATATTCTTTAACTCTTTGATAATTCTCTTAAATTCTTCTTCATAACCTTCCCAAGAAGCCTTCCCGTAGACTATTGGAATTCCTATAGCTTTAGCCTGAGCATCAATGACTTCTTTTCTTAATCCATGACCTCTAGACCTTAAACCTTCCTCATTGAGTATATTAAACAGAAATCCAACTTTAAAACCGGCTTTTAAAGCCCTATACAATGCAAGGCTACTATCTTTGCCACCACTCCACGAAACAAAAACCTTCAATAATTAACCTTCCATTAAGATCTCTCTACTTTATTATATGTTACCTCAGAATACTTTAGGCAAATTTCTGATACATTAAGATTATTAATAAAAATCCTTAATTCTGACACATACTAACTTGTCCTGAGTTATTTTATCTTGCAGTTTTTTTATCTTACTTCCTATCTGAAAAATTTTCGGTAAAAGATTTAATTGCTTTTTTACCAGTTGACTAGTTATTAAGAAAGAGTAAACCTTAGAACTACTAACGAATTAAAGATGACGACTTCTTTTGAATTGCACATAATATTGATTTTTAGTTGATATTACTACTACAAAGCGTTTAATGGCATTCTTTTGGTTAGTTGTTGTCTGCTTCTGCACCACTAGCTCTTTTGTTTTGTCAATTCAATTTGAAATGAAAGTATAAAAGTATGAGAGTACATATATGATAGTACATATACACTTTCTAGATTAAATCACATGGGGTGATATTGCATGACAACTGAAGAAATATTAAAACACCATTTAGAAT
>JAECRW010000299.1 GCA_016294985.1 Candidatus Sifarchaeum marinoarchaea
GCCATAGAGCATTATCCGTGGCATGGCACCAGCATCACGCAACTGTTTTGCTACGCTAAACCAACCAGCTCCAGTGTATGGACAGAAAATCGCATCCGGTTTCTCTTTCTTAACAATTAACACTTCAGTGGTATAATCGGTTTTGTCGAGTGGGGTATAGATTACCGGACTTATTTCAAAGGGTTTACCATTCTTTTCCCAGTAGGCTTTTAAACCCATCCCATTACTGTATCCCCAGTCATAGTCCCCTCCAATAAGGCACACCTTTTTGGCCCCCATTTCTTCAAAGAATCTGCCAGCGAGCTGACCGGCCCAATAATCAGCATAGCCATAGTAAACTACCCATTTGGTCACGGGGACCTCCCCTGGAGGAAGATACTTGCTCATGCTGAGGTGTCCTCCAACAAAGGCGGGAATCTTATACTTTGGTGCATGTACACATATCGGGCTAATGGTTGTCTCGAGGGCTGCTCCTCCCATTACATCAGGTTTCCAGGTACCCACTTCTCTTCTAATCTTCCGCGCCAAGACAGAGGGCTTTGTCTCTGTGTCTATGACCTTATATTCTATGCGTGAAAAGCCTTTGATACCCGCTTTATTAATCTCTTCAACAGCTAATTTCATTGCCCTATCATAGGCCGGCCCTATATTACCTGCTGCCCCTGAAAAGGCAACAGTACCTAAGATTCGTATAGGCTCCGCTCCCAAAACACCGGAAGTGAACCCACCGGACAATAGTACACCAAGTACTATTATCATCATTAATTTCCTTGACATAGTTTTCCCCTCCTTTCATGCTCTCTTAGACATTTTTTATAAGAAC
>JAECRW010000154.1 GCA_016294985.1 Candidatus Sifarchaeum marinoarchaea
TCT
This sequence comes from Candidatus Sifarchaeum marinoarchaea, assembly GCA_016294985.1. Taxonomy (GTDB): domain Archaea; phylum Asgardarchaeota; class Sifarchaeia; order Borrarchaeales; family Borrarchaeaceae; genus Borrarchaeum; species Borrarchaeum marinoarchaea. The sequence continues at coordinate 4 of JAECRW010000154.1, forward strand.
TCTCATTGCATCTCTTTTGGCAACCTGCACAGTTATCGAACAGATAAACGGAAGGACTATATCTCCTATAAGATGGATAAAGTCGTCAATTATTGCATCAATAAAGGCAAGGGCATCGTGGTTGAGGACTTACAACTCGAACAAGAATTTTCATATAACAAGAAGCGTAATCGAAAATTGAGCAATTTGAAGACCACCGCCTTGCAATTATTGGAGAGAAAGTGTAAAAAGCATGGTGTGTCCTTCAGAAAAGTGTTTCCGGGATATACCTCTATAATTGGGAAATACAAGTATTCACGATTACATAATTTGTCAGTTCATCATCTCGCAAGTTATGTAATAGCTCGAAGGGGCTTGGGTTTCAAGGAAACATTTCCACCCATTTACGATTGGGTGCTCTCACAAGTCGGGGATTATATGGAGCCCCGTTTGAAACAGGGCAGTCCTTACCGTAAATGGTCGATGATCCATGACCTTTTCAAGCACAGCGGGATAACTTCCTTCAAGACTGCAGAAATAATGAAGAAAACATTATTAATGAAGCATGTTTTGAATTCGGTGACGAGCGCACAGCCCGATAACCTTAAGGCTGGTCTTTCTACTAGCGGAAAGATTGATGATTATTATAACGCGTGGAGTTTCAGGAGTATCTTCGCAGTTTTATAAATAATCGTAAGGTTTCACTCACCTGTTAATGTATGACGTAACGGAATTAAGAGGTGTGAAGACTATTTCTTCTTTTTCCTGCCAGCTCGTCGAGCAGCAATGAGACCAACCTTTCTACCAGGGGGCGCATTTCGTGATACTGTTGTTGGACCACCTGGGCTCTGCTTGCTACCACCACCGTGCGGGTGAGATACAATATTCATAGCCACACCGCGTACATGTGGCCATTTTCGTCCTTTTGCACTTATGAAGTGATATTTAGTTCCAGCCTTAACAAATGGTTTTTCAGGACGACCTCCACCCGCAACTACGCCAACAGTAGCCCTACATTTCGAATTAAATGATTTTGATTTCTTGGAGGGAAATTGTATGATTGTAGTGCCTGCTGATTTAGAATGTGAGATAATTGTGGCATAGCATCCTCCAGATCTTATGAATTTCCCACCGTCGCCGGGATTCTTTTCAATATTAAAGATGGGTGTTCCTTCTGGAATCTTTTCAAGAGGGAGAATATTACCGATAGAAATAGTGGCATTAGGCCCATATTCAACGATTTGCCCGATATAAGCAGCTTCAGATAATAACAACAGGCTTTTAACGCCATCTTCGTATTTTATGATACCAACGGGGGCGCCACGTCCGGGATCATGGTACAAACCTGTAATCACACCAGTTATGGTACGTTCAATGGCAACTTCTGAGAGAGGACGATATTTTACAGCACCTCTTCTCTTGTGAGTAGAAGCACGGAATGTTGGAGAGCCACGTCCTCGCCTTTGTACAAGAATCTTTTTCCCCATTACAATTTAGCCTCCTCAAATATACAATAATAACTTTAGAACATCCCTAATTTTGCAGCAAGATCGCTTGCATCATCTTTATCAGATAAGCGTACGTAGGCTTTCTTTCTTCCATCACATAGAATTAGTGTATTAACACGATCAACCTTTACTTCATAAAGAAGTTCTACTGCTTTCTTAATTTCCCGTTTATTCGCACGCCTTTCTACAATAAACGCTAATTTATTTTCATTTTCGATCATATCAAATAACTTTTCGCTGATTACTACATTATGAATTACTTGATAATACTTACCGCTAAGAATAGGGTCTGATTCCATTAATAATTTCCTCCATAAACGAATTAATTTCCTTAAGACATCTGTTTGGCGAGATATTCTATTGCCGACTTTACCCAGATGGTAAGCCTTCCAGGATGTCCGCCTGGAGCCAGAGATTCAGTATTAAGATTTGTTACATGAATGATATCTACACCCGGATGGTTTCTTGCCGCTTTTATAATTCCTTCATTTTCATAGATCACGATAAGCGGACCTTTGGGCTTCTTGTATTTTCGTCCCCTCAGTTTGCCCTTGCCACTTCTAATCTTTCGACCATTTTTTGCTCGAAGAATGTCTGGCAAGATACCGAGATTCTCAAATACACTTTTTGTTTCATTTGTTTTCTTTAGCGATTGAAATTCATCTGTTAGAATAATTGGGAATGTACGTATCTTCTCAACAGGGTGGCCTCTTGTACGTACGAGAATCTTAGCAGCAGTCGCAGCTATCGCAGAACGAAGAGCTAATCGTTTTTCTGTCTTATTTATTCTTTCAATACGTATCTTTTCAGGTTTTGGAGGATGTGCACTTCTTCCTCCAACGGCCATTGGCACAAAGGCACCTTTTGAAGCGGCGTGATGTCTACTTCCCTTTACACGAGGCAACCGTGCAATTCCTCGACCGACACCCAAGGATTCAGCAGAGGTTCGTTGGCCCGCTTTTTTGTTTACACCATAGGGTTGAATACGTGCAGTAATGGCTGCAAGTACGGCACGTCGAATCAAATCTGGACGAAATGGTGTACGAAATACTGGTGGTAAAGTAATTTCCTCAATAATCATTCCATCTAAATCGTATACAATTCCTTTTTCGGGTATATTCATTTGAACCGCCTCATAAAATTGTAATAAACCTAAAGAGATCATTTAGAAATATGAAATAGTAATCAGTGATGTATGTGCGTTAGTGTCGGTGCTTCAGAAGGTACATTTGAAGGTGCACGCAATGCATATCGCAATTTGATTAAACTCTTTCTGTGGCCTGTGATTGAACCTTGAAGAATCATATGATCACCACGGACGATTCCATAGCGGATAAATCCACCTGGAGGTGTAATTTCATCACCATCTTCGCCTATCTTAAGGACACGTTTATTGTAGTCAGTTCGTTGATGATAGCCCAACTGTCCTGCTCGTGGCACGGTATAAAACATATGATGAGGTTTCCATGGCCCAATTGCGCCAACACCGCGTTTTGTCCCTCTAGATTTATGATGAAGAATGCGAATACCCCATCGCTTTACTGGACCTTGAAATCCTTTTCCAATAGATATTGAACTTGTATCAACAAATTGTCCTTCTTTCAAGATATCCATAGCACGTATTTCTTTACCTAAAATGGAGCTTGCATAATCATATTGCTCCTGTATAGTCTCTCCTCCACCTATTTTTATTTCGAAAAGATGTGGCTTCCTTTGTGAAACCCCACTTATAATTGGTTGGGTATGAACGATCGTACGTACTTCTGCGACAGTTTCTATCGAGTCTTTCAACTTATCCAAAGTTTTAGATGTATCATAATCCTTAGGAAGTGGGAAAACTCGGCTTAGGTCAGAATTTAAATCAGAGGACCAGCTTTCACCAATAACGCTGAGTCCATAAGGAGTCATCTCATATGTGCGTATCCCACTTACAAAGATAGGTGGGGTATCGATTATAGTAACGGCCATAACACGTTCTTGTCCGTAATAAGGGCTATGTGGGTGATCTTCTATCATAACTATATGAGTCATTCCCGCTTTGTAACCTGCAAAGCCAAGAAGAGTAGGGGGGCCAGACCAAGAAGGCCATGTTTTTATCTTTCCAACTGGACGCGCAGATCTACCACGAGGTAGATAAGCAAGAGAGCCTCTTTTTGGTGCATGTCGTTTTCGATGCCCCATAGTGTTTACCTCCATAAATTGTTCAAAATGGTGAATAAGATAATTTGCAGTTTATTAATTCTCTATAATATTACCAAGGCGATTGCAGAACTTGATATGAGTTCTGGTAAATACCTAATTTTTGACTGCAATAATAACAGGAGATTTTTCATAAAAGTGCATCCCACTGTTTCAGCAGTCAGTCCATTGTGGCAGTTATATTGTAATCTACTTTTTTTGTTTCATTTTTATGTCTTCTGCTTTAAGAAAGGTAGTTTACATCTTCCACTTTGCACCTTCGGAATCGTTTGAAAAATCTTAAATAGAACCCAACACCTCATTGCACTAACTCTTATCAGTATATCAATTAAACGCTAAAAGATATTATCAATTGAGGATAGTTTCTAAGAGCGTGCAAGTCA
>JAECRW010000300.1 GCA_016294985.1 Candidatus Sifarchaeum marinoarchaea
ACTATCGGTAGGGCTTTGTGGACTGCATACAGAATAAACTAAAAGGAGTAAAAGAATCAGGAGAACAGTTCTTGTGTAAACAGCGAATCGCTTCATTTTATGGTTTTTTATTCTTTTCATTTTAAATACGGGTATAATTTTCCTTCCTGTTTTTTTATTGTACACGGTTTTCATATAAATCAATATCACCCTATCAACATTTTAAAAGCAAATGCCCCCGCAGATTTAAAAAAGATGAGTTGGTACCTACTATAATCAGCCATATAAATGCACTTCCCCCTATTCCATGATTCGATTCAGGTCCCTTATCCAGAGTTTTCTGTCATCGGATCATTTAACTTATAAATCCAATGATTTCTTCTGCGGTTAGAACTCTGGCAAAATTTTTTCTTAATACTTTCAATTCAGGCTCTTGCAAATCAGGATCATCTGTTGATGTAACATCGCTTCCAAATATAACTTTGAAGCTCCTTTCGTAGGCTTGGCGTGCTGTCATCCCACAACAAATGTTTGTTACGGTCCCGCAAATTATGACGGTGTCTTTTCCCAAGTTTTTGAGGATTGTTTCTAAGGGAGTATCGTAGAAAGCACCGTAGGAGGGTTTATGAATCACAATTTCATCCTCTCTCGGAGCCAGTTCATGCCACACCTGTCCTTCTATAAAAAATTGTGAAAAATCAATATCCAACTCTGTATATCGTCCCGGCATAAATTTTCCGGTTCTTGGACGGTCTGAGTAGTTATGTGTTTTTGAATATACTGTATAAATTACAGGAATATTTTTGCTCCTACAGTGTGTAATAAGCCTTTTTATACGGGG
>JAECRW010000155.1 GCA_016294985.1 Candidatus Sifarchaeum marinoarchaea
GGCTAGAACTATTAAATATTTTAAGCGTACCTCGAATACTTGCGGAAGATGGATTACCTATTTCATCATCACGAATTAGAGCAGGAGAAGTTAATGAGAAAGGGGAGCTGCTGAAAAAAAGTCAAAAGAGGATTTCTTAAAGAGGTTTTATCTTTCTATATTTCAAAAAGAGGGAGTTCTTCAAATTCGAAACCAGCAGTGGGGTTTTCTAGTTTAAATTTAAGCAATAGATCAGGATGAAGTTCTCCCAAAATTCCTATTTTAACGCCCTTTACAAAGACTTCAGCAACTCTTCCTTCAAGAAAAGAAGGATTGACAGCAGTTTTTAGTTCAAATGGAACGCCTAAGTTGTTGAGAAGCCCCCCTACTACTGCTTGAATGTGTTCATAGCTTGTTGCATAGTCAGTTATTGCAGCAGCGATTCTTGGGACAGTACGTACTTTATTTACGACTGATGACTCGGGGATTCCGACAGGGCCTATTTCAAAGATTTTCTGTGGAAATGCACTATGGAGATTATTACTTAAAAAGGAAATAAGCCCAGGTAACAATTGGTTCCGAATGACCGTATATTTTTCACTTACAGGATTAGCTATTTCAGCTATCTCATTGAACCCAGTAAAGGGATGTATTGTCTCAAGATCATCTTTACTTGTAAGGACATAATTCAAAACTTCTTGAAAGCCCATTCCAATCATTAGGTCTTTAACTTTCCGTTCAAAGGTGCTTAAAGGAAGTTCGCCCCCCACTGTCATGCTCTGTGGAAGTTCAGGTTCCATTATATCATAACCATAACCAATACTTACATCCTCTATTAAATCAACTTCGTGAAGAAAATCTGGTCGATACACAGGTACAAGAACCTCTAAAGTGTCATCATCAATTGGCTTTGAATCAAATCGCATCTTTTTCAATATAGTTGTCAAATCATTCAAGTTTAAGTTGAATCCGAGTAAATCATTTGTGTTTTGAAGGCTTAAGTTCATTTTAGTAGGTGTAAAATCAGGATAGACTATCTTAGTTTTGTCAGGATAAATTATCTCAACAGATTCGATTTTTGCCCCTCGGTCGTAGAGATCAGCTAAGAGGATATGTAGGGCATAAGTAATAATGTACTCATCAGTACCTGTCACGTCAAAAAAGAGATTTTTCGTATCCATATCTACTCTTGTTAAATCGCCATTAATAATAGGAGGTAAAGAGAGAACATCACCGTTTTTGTCTACTAAAAGAGGATATCGATCAAAACAATCGATAACGTGCGCATAATCTCGCCCTTTTGCAATATTTCTTAGAATTTCATAACCATTCATTTCCTGTGTCTCGTTAAGAGGAACGAAACTGATGTTTTCCGGTTTTTCTGCAAGATAGGTAAAAGGAGGTTCAACCGCATCAAAATTGTGAAGTCCAATAGAGCCCTTTCGTCGTCTGCGACAGTGGGTATCGTGAATTTTTTCCTGAAGTTGCATCAACTGTCGAACTAAAGCATCTGTTAAATGAACATTTTTCACAACGCCACAAACGATATAGGGACGTACATCTTGTACAGAAGGGTCCACATTGCATTGAATTCCAGAAGATTCAACATCAAACTTTTGGAGCCCCATTTCTATCTCAAAAACGCCTTTCAAGACACGCGCGAGACCGCTCGCCGAAAGCAAATCTGGTCTATCTGATGTGATTTCAACTTGAAGTTCGTGATCGATGATCTCATTCTTTGGCCCGTAAATAGGTTTAGTATTCTCCACTTCAGCCTTGATGTAAAATAATCGATCCTCAATTGTTTCTAAAGGAATTTCTTGTCCAATCAAACCGATGAAATCGTTATAAGAAATTTCAATTGTTGGCATTATATCACCTCACTTCCTTATTCCTTAGAAGGTCAAGATTTTCGCTATAAAGATCGCGAATATCATTGTACCCGAGGTATATCATAGCTAACCTTGCAATACCGATACCCCACGCAAGTACCTGAAAGTCAACATTAAATGGTCTGACAACTTCCGGTCGAAAAATACCAGAACCGCCGACTTCTATCCATCCAAGTTTCGGATGATGAGCGAAGACTTCGACGGAAGGCTCCGTGAAAGGGAAATATCCCGGTTTAAATTTGACTTTTGCCCCGGGAATTAGTTCTACTACGATTTGTTTCAGATATCCTAGATGGTGTTTAAGTGTGAGGTTTCTATCTCCCACAATGCCTTCTAATTGAAAAAACTCTATAGCATGAGTCGCGTCTAAAACATCTGGCCGCCAATTTCTATCCAGGCAGAACATTTTTAGAGGCGGAGTCTTATGTTCATGCAAAAAACGCATCGATACTGCTGTTGTTTGAGATCTGAGGATTAGCCGAGATGCACGTTTCAAACTCCAAGGATATCTCCAACCACGCGACCCGGTTGTCCAACCTGTTTCATGAGTTGCTTTTACTTTTTTTCTTAGATCATCTAATTTTAAATCTCCATACTTTGGATCTTTAAGGTAATAAGTGTCATGTATTTCTCGTGCGGGATGATCTTGAGCTTGGAATAATGCATCAAAGTTCCAAAATTCCATCTCAACAAAGGGACCTTTAGCTTCCTGAAAGCCCATGCCGATAACTGCTCTCCGAACCTCTTCTAAAAACTCAAGAAAAGGCTGTTTCTTCCCTAGATATATCGTGGGAGGAGGAGCCGTAACATTATAGGGCTTAAGCACGACAGATTTCCATCTTCCAGAGGTTATGTCATCGCGGGTAAGTTTACTCACTTCTTTAAGAATTTGAATTTCTCCTGTTACCACTTGCTTTCCAAGTTCTGTTAGGCATAATTTTCGTGTCGTTATTTCCTTTTCTTTCAGTAGTTTCCTTTTTCGAAGTTCAGTAAAACTCTTTTTGTTCTTAGAAGGCATTTTTTCTAATACTAAATCACTTTTTGCTAAAAGAGAAAGAAGTTCTTCTTCGCAGCAGGGATCAAGTGCTACCTCTTTTCCAGTTTCGGTAACAATTAGGAACGTCTCTCCATTTTTATTCTTTTCTAAGGTAACCCATTTCTTTTTCTTTAGCCAATTAAGCCCTATAGTAACCTCTGCCTTCTCCATTCCGTGATCTTGCGTCTGAAGAAGTTCAGAGATTTCCTGTGCTCCTGTTTTACAGAGATAATGGAGTAGTCGAATCTCTGGCAATTTAAACTGTGCATATTTTTTGCCTTCGTCCGATAAAAAAATAAATGTGCTCTTCTCCTCAATTATTTCAATAAGTCCTTTTTCTTGAAGCGAAAATGCAATAGAATTTATTTGGGCAATTCCTAGTTGTGTAGCCTTAGCTATACTTTCAATATCCATTAAATCGTCTTTTAACGAATTGAGAACATTTTCTTCGGTGTTAAATAATGTCAGCGACTGATTCATTAAAAAGCACCTCTAAAGGGCAAAGCTTCAATCGAAATGAATAATGTCTAACCATTTAAAAATGGTACAAGAGTGTTCCCTGATTGTTATTAATTGATTATAAGATTTTTGAGAGAACTTCAAAGCTGCGAAATGTGACCACAAAAACCCTTAAATAACCTCTTCAAGATATATACAGCCACGTGATGAAAGGAAAGCCCTTTTCTTCGAGGACTGACCTAAGTATTACGATGAAGGTTGGAGCAATTGAAAGGGGACACTGGAGCACCGCTGGTAAAAAGTCACGAAATAGGGCTCTTGTAGAGAAAGGGTGTGTCACCCATCGATGAAAACAGAGTCAACCCAGACGTGAGACATCCAGCGCTGAGGGATGTTAAGATCACCTGTCATGAGAGAGCGCTGCCAAGGAATGAGAGCGTCTGCCGACCTATGATTGCAACGAGTTAGTGTCAGGACACACTAACATCCCTCGCTTTTTGTTGAGTAAGGAAAAATTAGAAAGAAAAACTGAGTTATTCACACACTTATTTTTTCAACTAATTTTGCACCATAGCTTTCTTTCAAAGGCTTAAGAAGATCACGATTGGAATCAATCAAATCTCTAACTTCAGCAAACGTCTCTATTGTGGCCTCTGCCACTGCTTTTTTCAAATCAAGTGGATGA
>JAECRW010000301.1 GCA_016294985.1 Candidatus Sifarchaeum marinoarchaea
CAGAACTCAGAAATTAAAGGAGTAGAATATCAGCAGGGTGAACTTCAGGGCTACGAAGTCAGAGAATATCTGTTAGAGAAGTGGGGACGTAAATGCGCCTATTGTGGTAAAACAAACGTCCCTTTAGAAGTCGAGCATATCATTCCTAAAAGTAGAGGCGGGACAGATCGCGTGTCTAATTTGACGATCTCATGTCGGGCCTGTAATGTCAAGAAGGGAACTCAGACCGCCGAGGAGTTTGGGTATCCTACCATCCAGCAACAGGCGAAGCACCCGCTTAAAGCAACTGCCTGTCTGAATAATATCCGTTGGAGGATAGTGGAGCAATTAGCAGCAGAGCATACGTATGGATACGTTACCAAATACGAGCGTAACAAATTGGGTCTGGAAAAGTCGCATATCAATGACGCGTTTGTCATTGCTGGAGGAACAGTTCAAGAACGATGCCGACCGTATGAGGTCATTCAAATGAGGCGCAATAATCGTTCTCTACAGAAGAATAGAAAAGGATTCAAACCGTCTATTAGAAGACAGAAATATAAGTTGCAACCACATGATTTGGTAACCTATGATGGTAAACTATACGAAGTAAAAGGAGTATTTAATTATGGAAAATGGGTACGATTAAGTGATTCAAATGGAGCTGTCGTTAACACCACTATCAAAAACGTGGAATTGTTGAAATATGGGAAGGGATTATTATTCACGTTCAAAAACAACTAATTGGCGCAATTCATCCCTCCCCCCAACAAGTTGGGCGGTCTTCTTGCGAGGTGACAATAAAATCTTCAAGAAAAACAAAACT
>JAECRW010000156.1 GCA_016294985.1 Candidatus Sifarchaeum marinoarchaea
CATTTCTGACAAACTTTCATCAGGAGACATTCCCATGAGATTTTTATAGTCTTTAATAGCCGTCTTTGGATCAATTTCGAGACCAAAGAGCTTATCGAAGCCATTTACTTGCCGAATTTCCCCGCCGATTTTTTGGTCAAGGGAGTCAGCTAAACTGTGTGCGGGATCGGTGGATATTATGAGAACCTTCTTATCCGTTTTTTCGGCAAACCATACTGCTGTAGCTGCGGCGCAGGATGTCTTTCCAACTCCTCCTTTGCCGCCGAAGAGCAAAAATCGCAGTTCCTTTTTCTCAAGTAGATTATTTAACGTCATAACTCATCAATCCTTTTTATGTTATAAGAAATTAGTAAAAAAATCCTCTGCAAGTAGAGGAATTGAAATCTTTGAAAATCATTTGGTCTATTCCCGTACTCTAAAAATCCTATTATTTTCTTTTACTTCTAAGTTTAAATGTCTTCCTTTTTGTGAAGTACAAAAATGCCCAAGGAATACCTGGGATTCCAACAGCAGCAATGCAAAGTAGAAGTACATTGCGCCAATCCACTGTAGTTAATTTGGGAAGTATGTTAAGCACTACCGGCTCGGTGAAAAACTCGTAACGAGTATCATTTTCAGCCTTAAATGTAATCTTAGCTCCAGGTAATGTGTAATTCCCAGATTTCTCGGGGCGTAGAACATAATACGCTGAGACGTTCTCTTTAACTCCGAGTTCAATACCATCAATAAGACTTAAATTGCCTGCATCTATTTCTGTAAAGCTCCAGAAAGGAAGATCTTCATCCGTTACTGTGAGATCAAAGATAGTTTCATTAACACTTTCCGGGTTCTTGATTTCAATGTTCACAGTCACATTCTGGTTAACCCATGCTTCTTTTGGCTGAACTGTTTTCGTTACATTAAGAAAATCCTTGCCGCTTTGCACATCATCCTGTTGGCCGGCTACTGGTTCAATTGGTTGCGTAGTCGTTATAGTAATAGAGCAGCAAAGCATGACTATGAAAAAGAGTGCCCATTTGTGTCTCACTTTATGCACCTTTCAGTATGAGTCTGGAGAATCAGTTTCATATATCACTACTTAAAGTTTTGGAGTGATTACTGGGACTAAGTAAATTTTTCTTTTAAAAGTTTAGACGATTGTGCTTAGTTACATATGAGAAATGTTAAATATTAGGTATAGCTTAATCTCTCCATTAGATCAATCGACTTAAGCAACAAATGAATTCAAGAATTAATTTGTTGGGTGATGTTTCTATGAATAGGTTTGAACATAAATTTTGGGCATGCATAGCCTTTACAATTGTATTTTTAGTGTATTTCTTTTACGGTAGTGCGTCTATTCGACTAGCAGTGCTTAATGCATCAATCTTAGGTTATATCATAACTGTTGCGGCTTCACACTTTCCAGATCTCGATTTAGATTTCGGTATTAAATATCACCGTAGCCCCTTCACGCATTCCCCAATCATCCCCGCTGCAATATTGATATTTTACTTTATCAGCAGTTTTTCATTCTCTGTATTGTTTCTAGTGGCAAGTTTCTTCATCGGTTATAGCTCTCATCTTTTCCTCGATTTGATTCCACCTACAGGAAGTGCTTTTGGAGATCGTATCTCAAAATGGTTTGAACAACGAATGAAAGGAGGAGCTCCTGGAGACCTTCGAGGTATACCAGAAAAATACGAGAGAAATTGGCTAAAGATATCGGGGATTATTATTGCAATTTTCTTTGTACTTACAATTCTACGTGCGATGGCATTCCTACCATTCTGAATCTGGGTAACTCTATCCATAAAGTTGGACAAATTTGTACACACTTGTCCTAGCCCGTCGATAGAGGAAACGGGTCAGATTCCAATTATTAATATATATTTATAAACTCCACGTTTTTCATCATGAATATTGCTGGCTTTATAAGCCACCAACAAACTTAAGTTGTCCACGTTTGTCCAAGTTTCTCGTGACTAGTCACAACTGTGTTAAATCAATAAAAGCAATACGCCGGTGGTTTGTATGACCAATGAAGAATCGGATGCACCCTCCCATTTTTTAAAATCTGCCGAATTTTGTGTGAATAACAACGACACAATGGGTGCCATTGATAATTTTATTCGGGCTGCATCAGCCTATCAGGAGTTACAAGAATATAGAAAAGCAGCAAAATACTATTCGTCAGCACTAACCATAATTGCGGAAGAAACTTCCAAAGATGAAATGCTAAATACTTGGGAACTTTCACATTTGTATAAATTGCTTCTAGCAAAGAATTCTTGCCTTCTTAATTTAGGTCTCATTCATATCTGGCTTGAGAAATACTCCTTAGCTAAACTGTTTTTTATTGAAAGTCACAAACCACTCAATATGGCAAATTCCATATTAAAAGAGAATCCAGATTATTTCTCTAACTTAATTGATCCTCAAATCAAAGATATCGTGGGGATAACTCCTCTTCAAACAGAACTCTTAACTTTTGCCTTTAGTTCTTCTATTTTCTCATTTCTTGGTGCACTAATTGAGCTGGATGCTGATAGAATCGAAGATTATTTTGCTAAACTCAAAAAGTTAGAAGATATCTTCGTATCTGAATACTTTAAGGCTCAATCTAATTCTTTTTTTACTCTTATTGGGAGACTTTATGAGAGTATTTCAGAAAAAAATCTAATCTCTTTCAATGAAATAAAGTCCACGCTAGATGATTATTACTCCAATCGCCACAAGAGTCCCTCAGAAGTTGTGGAAGATCAAAAACCCCGCATAACTTTACTTGATAGCTTTCTTACGGCTTTTGAAGATGCCCTCTTGAAGATTTTTGAAGTTCTCAGAAAATCATTTTTTAATGAACTCGATGAGAATTGAATGAGCGGATAGGCGAAATATTGAAAAATCGAGTTGTTGTTTGAATTTCTACTCAAGTTGTTATCTATTTATCTATCTTTCAATTGTTATGCATTTAGAGGGATTCTATGAAAAATAGAGATAGAAGAATCACAATGATAGGCACAGGATACGTAGGCCTGGTCAGCGGAGTTTGTTTCGCCAAACAAGGCTTTTCAGTTACATGTGTGGACATAATACCTGAGAAAATCGATGCAATCAACTCAGCTAAACCGCCTATATACGAAAAAGGTTTAGACGAACTCCTAAAGGAAATGGTTAGCAGCGGAATGCTCAAAGGAACCACTAACACTGAAGAAGCCATATTAAACTCTGATGTGGCATTCATATGCGTTGGTACACCGTCTAAGGAAAGCGGAGAAATGGACACAGTTTGGATTGAGTCAGCAGCACGAGATATCGGAAGGACACTAAAGAAAAAAGATGAGTATTTTGTTGTCACAGCAAAATCCACCATCGTGCCAGGCACCACCGATTCCGTAATTATGCCCATACTGGAAGAAGAATCAGGAAAAGAAGCAGGAAAAGATTTTGGTGTGGCATTTTGTCCTGAATTCCTCCGAGAAGGAAATGCAATTGAAGATTTCTTGAAGCCTGACCGAGTTGTTATCGGTGCAATTGATGAACGTTCTTATGAGACGGTTCGTGAGTTATTTGAATGGATTCCAAAAGAGACCCCTATCCTCAAAACAGACCTTAGAACTGCAGAAATGATTAAATATGGCGCGAATTCCTTCTTAGCTACGAAGATCTCTTTCATTAACACCATTTCAAACATGTGCGAAGCACTTGGTGTCAAAGACGTCTATGAGGTAGCAGAAGGCATTGGGCTTGACTTCAGAATTAGTCCTTATTTTCTTCGGGCAGGCGCAGGATTTGGAGGCTCCTGCTTCCCAAAGGACGTGAAAGCTATCATTGCTGCAGCAAAAAAGGCAAATTATGATCCTTTATTACTCAATTCTGTGATTGAGGTAAATAAGAGACAACCTTTACGCCTAATATCAATGTGTAAAGAGGTAATCGGTAACGATCTCTCTGGAAAGCAATTTGCAATTCTTGGTCTTGCATTTAAACCAGATACTGATGATATCCGCGAAGCCCCCGCTATTATTGTAATCGATGAACTTCTGAAGAATAAT